>NZ_JBFAXR010000064.1:10793-49210 GCF_040680895.1 Streptomyces sp. NPDC051940
GGTCGGAGGCCCGAGGCCCAGGGCGGGGTCGGAGGCCCGAGGCCCAGGGCGGGGTCGGAGGCCCGAGGCCCAGGGCGGGGCCATGGCCCGGAGGCCCGGGGTGGGGTCGGAGGCCTGGGGCCCGGGGCGGGGTCGGAGGCCCGAGGCCCAGGGCGGGGTCGGAGGCCCGAGGCCCAGGGCGGGGTCGGAGGCCCGAGGCCCAGGGCGGGGCCATGGCCCGGAGGCCGGGGCCGGGGCAAGGAGCCAAGGCTGCCTCCGAGACTTGGGACCGGCACCTGGGGACCCGCGGGCGGGGGCGTGACCGTGCGGCGAACCCGCGGCGTGCGGCAACCGGCCTTGTGCGGCCAACCCACCCCGTGCAGCAAACCCGCCGCGTGCGGCCAACCCACCCCGCGCAGCAACCCCGCCGCGTGCGGCCAACCCACCCCGCGCAGCAACCCCGCCGCGTGCGGCCAACTCGCCGGGTGCGGCGGAGCTGCGTCCGGACAGGGCAGGGGCCCGGCCGGAAGTTCCGGACGGGCCCCTGGTGTTCAGGTGTGTGCCGAGGGGAGGGCGGTCAGTTCATGACCGCCATCGCCAGGGCGCGGCGGGCGCGCAGCTGGGCGCGTTCCGCGCGGCGCTGCAGCCGTCGCGCGGCCGCGAGTGCCACCGCGCGGCGCTCCGCGTCGGCCTCGCGCACGCGCTCGTGATATTGCGCGCGCGCCAGTGCTTCTGGCATGAGTTGCATTTCAAGCTTCCTGTTCTGGCGCTCGTCGATGGCGCCGGTTTCGGTTCGTGCGTGCGGTGAGTCGGTGAACGGGGTCATCGAAGGGACCTGCTTCTCGGGATCGTGCGCGAGGGGACGGGAGATGGTGCCGGGGGCGTTCATGCCGCGACCGGGTTCTTCCGCGGACGCCCACGCGGCCGCTTCCGGGCAACGACGACACCCTGGATGAACAGCTCCCCACCCCAGACGCCCCACGGCTCGCGCCGCTCCTTGGCGCCGGCCAGGCAGGCCTCACGCACGGGGCAGGTCTGGCAGAGCGACTTGGCGTACTCGACGTCCGCCGGCGTCTCCGCGAAGAAGACCTCCGGGTCGTAGGTCCGGCAGGGGACGAGGTCGCCGAGGCTCTCGATGCGCTCGTCGAGCTCGGTCAGTGCGGTGGACGAAGTCAAAGGGACCTCCAGGTCCGAGGGATGGTGAGGTGAGTCAGCGGGCGGGAGGTAGGGAGCGTGTACGGGGGTGGACACGGTGTGCCTTCCTGTCGGGTGGCTCTGGTCAGTCGGTGTGCTGGCAAATCAAAAGGGCCGCGGATCCCGGTTCGGGTTCCGCGGCCCTGGAAGGTGCCGTCTCGATCTTGTCGATCAAGATGGATCCTGCCAGGGTTCAGGGCCGCGGTTGGCCCGCATCTTCTGGTGCTGCTCGTTCGCATCCGTCGCTTCGATGGCGTTGAAGCCGCCGAAGGCCCACGTCTGCTCCTGGAGGCCGGCACCCGCGATGACGCCCGCATAGGCCTGCTTGGCCATTGCCGGTGCTGCCACGAGTGCCTGGGTCGGTCGCTTGACTACTGCGGCCGATCCAAGGGCGCTGCCCTGCACGCGGAGGGCACGGGAACCGGACAGACCGGTGCCGCGCAGACCACGCTCGGAGACGGCGAGCAGGCAGGAGGCGGCGACGGGACGGGCAGCCAGTTTGGTGATGATGCTCGACACGGGACTCGCCTCCTCTCGGCGTCTCAGTCGCAGTGAAGGTCACTGCGGGCAGCTATCAGTACAACACGGAATCAGTGGTTCCTGGAACCGCCTGCTTCCGTGCTCGGAAGGCTATGAGCCTTCCGAGGGCAAGCGCAAACCATTTTTCGAGGTTTTTTTGATCAGCCCTCCGACCCGACCCCGCCAGACGGCTCCTGACCTGCACAGATGGCCAGAACGTCGGTCCCAAATCTGTTCAACTTCCGTGCCCCGACACCTGAAATGACGGACAATTCGGATGAATTGCCGGGAACGGCCTCCGCGATGGCCAGCAGGGTCTTGTCGGTGAAGACGCAGTAGGCCGGCTGTCCGATGAGCCTCGCCTGCTCCTCGCGCCACTCCCGCAGCCGCTCGTAGAGCGCCTCGTCCAGCTCGCTCGGGCAGTCCTCGCACCGCATCAGCTTGATCTCGCCCGCCAGCGTCAGGGTGCGCCCGCAGACCCGGCAGCGCGCCTGGACCCTGCGCCGCGGCGCGCCCGGCCGCTCGCCCCGCGGCCGGAACTCCGGACCGCTACCCCGCTCGACGCCGCCCCCGCCGCCCGCGAAGGCGCGCCCGGAGAGGCCGCCGGTGCCCGGCCTGAGGCCGTTCAGGAAGCGCGTGGGCTCCCGGGACGCCCGGCCGCCCGGGGACCGCGAGAGCGACCAGGAGAGGTGCAGATGCTCCCGCGCCCGGGTCACCCCGACGTACAGCAGCCGACGCTCCTCCTCCACCTGCTCGTCGGTCCTGGCGTAGGTGATGGGCAGCATCCCCTCGGTGAGGCCGACGAGGAACACCGCGTCCCACTCCAGGCCCTTGGCCGCGTGCAGCGAGGCCAGCGTGACCCCGTCCACCGTCGGCGCGTGCTGCGCCTGGGCCCGGGCGTCCAGCTCCCCCACCAGGTCCGCCAGCGTCGCCCGGGGCCGGGCCGCGCCGAAGTCCTCCGCGAGGCGCACCAGCGCGGCCAGCGACTCCCAGCGGTCGCGCGCCGCACCGGACCCGGCCGGGGCCTCGGGCCGCCAGCCGCCGCCCTTCATGCTGCCGAGCACCGCCCGCACCTGCGAGGCGAGGCCGACGGCGTCGTCCAGCAGCGCGTCGTTCCCCCCGGCCCGGGCCGCGCCGCGCAGGGCGATGCCCGCCTCCCGCACCTCGGGCCGCTCGAAGAACCGCTCGGCGCCGCGGAGCTGGTAGGGCACGCCGTGGTCGGCGAGGGCCTGCTCGTAGATCTCGGACTGGGCGTTGATCCGGTACAGGACGGCGATCCGGCCGGCCGGCACACCGCCGTCGATCAGCTTCCGGATCCGCCGGGCCGTCCCCTCGGCCTCCGCGGGCTCGTCGGCGTACTCCGTGTACAGCGGGTCGGGGCCGGCCTCGCGCTGGGCGACCAGCTCCAGCCGGTGTTCGGCGGCGCGGCCGCGGGCCTGGGAGAGCAGGCCGTTGGCGAGGTGGACGACCTGGGGCGTGGAGCGGTAGTCCCGGACCAGCTTGACCACCGTGGCGCCCGGGTGCCGGAGGCGGAAGTTCAGCAGATGGTCCGGGGTCGCGCCGGTGAAGGAGTAGATCGTCTGGCTGGCGTCGCCAACCACGCACAGCCCGTCCCGGCCGCCCAGCCACAGCTCCAGCAGCCGCTGCTGCAGCGGGCTGACGTCCTGGTACTCGTCGACCACGAAGTGCTGGTACTGCGCCTGGACCTGCTCGGCGATGTCCGCGCGGTCCTGCAGCACGCCCACCGTGAGCAGCAGCACGTCCTCGAAGTCGATCACGCCCCGCTCGGCCTTGTGCTGTTCGTACGCGCGGTAGATGCCGGCCAGCTCGGCGGCGTCGCGCGGGACGTCCCGGCCGGCCTTGAGCGCGGCGGCGGCGTAGTCCTCGGGGGCGGTCTGGGTGACCTTGGCCCATTCGATCTCGCCCGCCACGTCGCGCAGCTCGCCCCGGTCGAGCCTGGTGCCGCAGCGCACCGCGGCCTCCGCGACCAGCTGGATCTTCCGCTCGGCCAGCCGCGGCAGCTCCCCGCCCACCGCCTTGGGCCAGAAGTACTGCAGCTGGCGCAGCGCCGCCGAGTGGAACGTGCGCGCCTGCACCCCGCCCGCGCCGAGCTGCCTCAGCCGCCCGCGCATCTCGCCGGCCGCCCGGTTGGTGAACGTCACCGCCAGCACGCTGGCCGGCTGCAGGATGCCCGCGCGCACGCCGTAGGCGATGCGATGGGTGATGGCGCGGGTCTTGCCCGTCCCCGCGCCCGCCAGCACGCACACCGGCCCGTGCAGGGCCGTCGCGACCTCGCGCTGCTCCGGGTCCAGGCCCTCGAGCACGGCGTCGGCCGTCTCGGGGACCTGTGGGAACTGCGAGAAGAGCGAGGGCTGGGGTGCTGCTGTCACCCCGCCATGCTGCCAGGTCCGGCGGGGCGCCCGGGTCCGTTGTCCACAGCCGGGGGGCGTTAGTACGACTATTCGCATGCCGCCGGGGCCGGATCGTGCCAGGGTGTGCGCCATGGCATCCGTCCTGCTCGTGCTCGCCACCGTGACGACCGGTCTGTACGTCGGTCTCTTCTACGCGTTCCAGTTCGTCTTCATGCCCACACTGGGCAAGGGGACGGACGGCGAGTTCACCGTCGTCATGCAGCGGATCAACCGGGTGATCGTGAACCCGTGGTTCATGGCCCTGTTCCTCGGGGTGGTCCTGTGGCCGCTGATCGCCGTCTTCACCGCCGACGCCAAGCTGCTCACCGGTCTGGGACTGGCCTGCAACGTGCTCTCGCACGCGATCACCATCGGCGGCAACATCCCGCTGAACCAGGCCCTGGACCGGGCCGCCCTGGACACCCGCGAGCAGCAGCTGGCCGCCCGCGAGGCCTTCGAGGTGAAGTGGAACCGGCTGCACGCGGCGCGCACCGCCGTCGGCGTCGCGGGCCTCGTGCTGCTGACCTGCGCCACCCTGGCACAGTGACCAGGGCCTCATCCGCCCCCGTACGGGAATGACCCGGCTCGCCCGCGCGTTCTGCTGCCTGGATACGGACATCCCGGACTGTTAAAGGAGTGCGACGCGATGGCGGGCACCGTGACGATGTACAGCACCACCTGGTGCGGCTACTGCCGCCGGCTGAAGGGCCAGATGGACCGCGAGGGCATCGCGTACACCGAGATCAACATCGAGCACGACCCGGACTCGGCGAAGTTCGTCGAGAGCGTCAACAACGGCAACCAGCTCGTGCCCACCGTGGTCGTCGTCCCGAAGCAGGGCGGCGAGTCCGTCGCAATGCCGAACCCGTCGCTCGCCCAGGTCAAGACCGCGCTGGGCGCCTGATCACCCGGGCGGCGGCCCGATCACCGGGACCACCGCCGCCTGATCACCAGGGCCGCGCCTTCGGCAGCGGCTCGCCGTACCAGAGTTCGATCAGCCGGGCCGCGATCGAGATGCCGGACGGAGGCAGGACCTCCCCGGACTCGAACGCGGCCCGCAGCTCTGCCCGGGAGAACCAGCGCGCCTCGTGCAGCTCCTCGCCGTCGACCCGTATGTCCACCGAGACGGCGCGGGCCAGGAAGCCGAGCATCAGGCTGGACGGGAAGGGCCAGGGCTGGCTGGCGACGTACTGCACGTCGCCGACCGTGACACCGGCCTCCTCGAAGACCTCGCGCCGCACGGTCTGCTCGATGGACTCGCCGGGCTCCACGAAGCCCGCCAGCGTCGAGAAGCGCCCCTCGGGCCAGTGGATCTGGCGGCCCAGCAGGATCCGGTCCTCCGCGTCCGTCACCGCCATGATCACCGCGGGGTCGGTGCGCGGGTAGTGCTCGGCCCCGCAGGCCGCGCAGCGGCGGATGTGCCCGGCGGCCGCGATCCCCGTGCGCTCACCGCAGCGGGAGCAGAAGCGGTGGGTGCGCTGCCAGTTCTCCAGCGCGACCGCGTGCACCATCAGCGCCGCGTCGCGGTCGTCCAGCAGCAGACCGGCCTCGCGCAGCCCGGCGGGGCGGGCGGAGGCGTCCATCCGGCCCGGCAGGGTGTCCTTCTGCAGCGCGAAGTAGCGCACGCCGTCGGCGTCCGTGCCGAGGAAGTACCGGTGCTGCTCGGTGACCGGCGCCTCGAAGGACGGGGTCATCACCAGCTCGGTGCGCCCGTCGGCGGTGTCGTCGATCAGCACCTGGCCGCCGGAGACGACGAACACCCGCGTGGTGGGGTGGCTCCAGGCGGCGGCCAGCCACGCCTCGTCCAGCCGGTGGTGGGCGGCGCGGTCGATGCCGCTCTCGCCGGTCAGCGAGATGGGCGCGATGGTGTGCACCGGGTCGCTCCAGATCGCGGTCACTGCGCTCCCCCTGTCGTTCCGGAGGCCAGTTCGCCCCAGAGATGGGCGGCGGTCTCGACGCCCTTGGTCAGCAAGTCCAGCTCAACTTTCTCATTCGGCGCGTGCCAGCCGTCCGACGGGACGGAGATGCCGAGGAAGAGCACGGGCGCCCCGAGGACGTCCTGCAGGTCGGCGGCGGGGCCCGAGCCGCCCTCGCGGGTGTAGCGCACGTCCGTCCCGAAGGCCCGCCCCATGGCCCGCGTGAGCGCCTGCAGCGCCGGGTCGTCGAGCGGCGTGAGGCAGGGGCGGGTGGCGCCGGTCCAGGTGATCTCGTGGCGGATGCCGGCGGGCAGCCGCCCGGCCACCCAGTCGCCGACCGTCTTCTGTACGCCGTCGACGTCCTGTCCGGCGACCAGACGGAACGACAGTTTGAGGAAGGCGGAGGACGGCACGATCGTCTTGCCGCCGGGGCCCTGGTAGCCGCCGCCGATGCCGTTGACCTCGGCGGTGGGGCGGGCCCAGATCCGCTCCAGCGTGGAGTAGCCGGCCTCGCCGAGGGCGGCGCGCGAGTGCGCGGTCGCCAGCCACTGCTCCTCGTCGAAGGGCAGCTGGGCGAACAGCTCCCGCTCGCGGCCGGTGAGTTCCACCACACCGTCGTAGAAGCCGGGGATCGCGACCCGCCGCTCGTCGTCGTGGAGGGCCGCGGCGAGGCGGGCGGCCTCGGTGGCCGGGTTGGGCACGGCGCCGCCGAAGGAGCCGGAGTGGATGTCCTGTGCGGGCCCGTACAGGGTGACCTGGCACTCGGCCAGGCCGCGCATGCCGGTGCAGACGGTGGGTGTGTCCTTCGCCCACATACCGGTGTCCGACACGATCACGGTGTCGCAGGCCAGGCGGTCGGCGTTACGGCGGACGAGCGCGGCGAAGTTCGGGGAGCCGGACTCCTCCTCGCCCTCGACGAGCAGCTTCAGGTTCACGGCCGGCGCGCTGCGTCCGGTGGCGTGCAGGTGGGCGCGCAGGCCCAGGGTGTGGAAGTACACCTGGCCCTTGTCGTCGGCCGCGCCGCGGGCGTACATCCGGCCGTCGCGGATCTCCGGCTCGAAGGGGTCGCTGTGCCAGCCGTCCTCGACCGCGGCGGGCTGGACGTCGTGGTGGCCGTAGACCAGCACGGTGGGCGCGCCGGGGTCGTCGGAGGGCCACTCGGCGTAGACGGCGGGCAGGCCGTCCGTCTCCCAGACCTCGGCGGTCGGGAAGCCGGTCTCTGTGAGCTTTCCCACGAGCCAGTCCGCGCTCGCGCGGACGTCCGGGGCACGCTCGGGGGCCGCGGACACGGACGGGATGCGGAGCCATTCCTGCAGATCGTCGAGGAATGCGGGGGTATGGGCCGAAATAAACGTGCGGACCGCGCTGTCCGGGGTGCTGCTCATGATGTTGAGCCTAACGGGTGGCCGCACCCGCACCGGCTCACTCGTCCGGCGCCAGCAGGTGCTCCAGTTCCTCCCTGCCCGGGAGGTCCGGTCTGACGATCTCCCCCGTGCGGACGTAGAGGAACGCCGCGGAGACGTCCTCCGGGTCGATGCCCCATTCGTCCGCCCAGGCCAGGCGGTAGACCGCAAGCTGGAGCGGGTCCGCCGTGCCGGTGCGGCCCGTCTTCCAGTCGACCACCTCGAAGCGGTCCTCCCCGTCCCGGTACACCGCGTCGATCCGGCCCCGGACGATCCGGCCCGCCAGGGTGAGCTGGAACGGCGCCTCGACGCGGAACGGGGTGCGGTGGGCGTACTCCGTACGCTCGAACGCCTCCTTGAGCGCCGCGAGATCGCGTTCGTCGGCGATCTCCGGGCCGTCCTGCGGCAGCCATTCGTCCGCGCCCGGCAGCTCCTCGGGGCCGAGCATCGGCAGCGGCAGCTCCTCGAAGCGGGACTCCACCCAGGCGTGGAAGCGCGTGCCCCGCCGGGCCGCGGGCTGCGGCGGGCGCGGCATCGGGCGGGCCAGCTCCTGGGCGAAGCCGTCCGGGTCGGCGGCCATGCGCAGCAGCTGGGAAGCCGTGAGGGTGTACGGCAGCTCCACGTCCCAGGAGGCGGCTCGGGCGGCCCGCAGCTCGGCCTCCAGGGCGTCGATGTCGCGGTCCCAGGAGGCGATGTGGCGGACGGTCTCCGGGGGGAGGGCATCGGGGGTGTCCCCGGGGGCGCGCGGGTCGTCCTCAGACGGCTCCGGGGCGTCGTCCGGGTGCCCCTCCGGCGGTTCCGCCGCGTCCTCCTCCTCTGCCCGCTGGTGCGGCACCGCCGCGAGGTACGCCTCCACCGCCGCGGCTGCCGCCCGCCGCCGCCCGGTCGCGGCGGCGTCCAGCGGCAGTGGCCAGACGCGCTCCGCCGCGCCCGCCGTCAGCGCCGGGTTCTCGGCGTCCTTCGCGGGCTCGTCGGCCCACGCCTCCACCTCGCCGTACCCCTGCTCGCAGTGCTCGCGCAGCGCGTGCAGGAACGACGACGGGCCGCGCCGGCGCTTCTGCGTCGGCCCCCACCAGTGGCCCGAGCCCAGCAGCATGCGGCGCGGGCGGGTGAACGTGACGTAGCCGAGGCGGAGCTCCTCCACCGCCTGGTGGTCGCGCAGCGCCGTCTTGAACACCTTGATGCCCTTCGCCGACCACTCCTCCATCTCCGGCAGCGTCTCCGCGTCGCCGCGCAGCGTGTGCGGGACGACCTTGCCCTGCGCGGTCCACGCCTCGCGCGCCTCGGTGCTGGGGAAGTGCGACTCGACGAGTCCCGGGACGGCGACGACGTCCCACTCCAGGCCCTTGGACTTGTGCGCGGTGAGCACCTTCACCGTGTCCGCCCCGTCGGTCGGCAGCGCGGCGTCGAGCCCCTTCTCGTACTGCTGGGCGGTGCGCAGGAAGCCGAGGAAGGCGAGCAGCGTCGCCTCGCCGTCGACGGAGGCGAAGCGGGCGGCCGTGTCGAGGAAGTTCTGCAGCGTCTCGCGGCGGCGGGCGGCGAGCGCGTGCGGGGAGGCCGACAGCTCGACCTCCAGTCCGGTCACCGACAGCACCCGGTGCAGGACGTCCATCAGCGGGTCGGCGAGCGAGCGCCGCAGGTCGCGCAGCTCCGCCGCGAACCGCGCGAAGCGCACGTGCGCCTCCCCCGAGAACGGCAGCCCGTCGTCGGCGTCCCCGTCGAGGAACGTGTCCAGGGCGTCCGCGAGGGACGCCACCTCCGCCGGGTCCACGCCCTCGACGGCCGCCGCGAGCCGGGCGTCGGCGTCGTCCATGTCCTGCGAGGCGGTTGGGGTATCCCCTGCTCGAGCGAAGCCGAGAGCTTGGGGAAGGACGAGCAGTCTCGCCCGCCGTCCGAGGAGCGCCAGGTCGCGGGCGCCGATGCGCCAGCGGGGGCCGGTCAGCAGGCGTACGAGGGAGGCGTTCGCGGTGGGGTCCTGCAGCACCTCGCACATCGCCACCAGGTCGGCGATCTCCGGCAGGTCCAGCAGCCCGGACAGGCCGACGACCTCCACCGGCACGTCCCGCGCCACCAGCGCGCCCTGGATCTCCGCGAAGTCGCCCGCCGTACGGCACAGGACGGCGATCTCGCCGGGAGGCGTGCCCGTACGCACCAGATGGGCGATGGAGTCGGCGAGCCACGCCAGCTCCTCCTCGTGCGTGTCCAGCAGCGCGCAGCGCACGACGCCGTCGCGCTCCGCCCCGGGCGCCGGGCGCAGCGCCTCGACGCCCGCGTGCCGGGCGCGCAGCGGTTCGGCGAGGCCGTTGGCCAGCTGCAGCAGCCGGCCGCCGCTGCGGCGGTTCTCGCTCAGCGAGTAGCGGCGGGCGGGCGGGAAGTGCCGCGGGAAGTCGTCGAGGTTGGCGACGGAGGCGCCGCGCCAGCCGTAGATCGCCTGGCAGGGGTCGCCGACGGCCGTCACGGCGTGCCCGCCGCCGAACAGCCCGGCCAGCATCCGCCGCTGGGCGACGGAGGTGTCCTGGTACTCGTCGAGCAGGACGACCCGGAACTCCTCGCGCAGCTGCCGCCCCACCGCCGGGTGCCCCTCGGCGAGCTGGGCGGAGAGCGCGATCTGGTCACCGAAGTCGATGAGGTCCCGCTGCCGCTTCTCCCTGCGGTACGCCTCGACCAGCTCGGCCAGCTCCAAGCGGGCCTCGGCGGCCCTGGGCACCTTGCGCAGGTCGTCGTTGGTCAGCCGGACGCCCTCCAGTTCGCGCAGCAGCCCCCCGTCGTGGGCGCGCAGGGCGGCCGGCGGGACGAGGTGCTCGCTCAGCTCGGCGTCCAGCGCGAGCAGTTCGCTCACCAGCGTGGCGAGCGGCTTGGTGAGCGCGGGGTACGGGCCGGGGGCGGCCTTCAGCACGCGCGCGGCGAGCTGGAAGCGGGTGGCGTCCGCGAGCAGCCGCGCCTGGGGCTCCAGTCCGAGCCGGAGCCCGTGGTCCTTCAGCAGCTGCCCGGCGAAGGCGTGGTACGTCGAGATGCGCGGCTCCTCGACGGGCTCCTCCGCGAAGGGATCCGGCTCCAGGACCCCGGCCTTCGTCAGCGCGGTGCGCACCCGTTCGGCGAGCTCGCCGGCGGCCTTGTTGGTGAACGTCAGGCCCAGCACCTGCTGCGGGGCGACCTGCCCCGTGCCCACGAGCCACACCACGCGGGCGGCCATCACGGTGGTCTTGCCCGAACCGGCCCCGGCCACGATCACCTGAGGGGCGGGCGGGGCGGTGATACACGCCGTCTGCTCCGGGGTGAACGGGATCCCCAGGAGCTCCTTGAGCTGCTCGGGGTGGGTGATACGGGCTTGCACCCACGAGAGCGTAGCGGTGGGCACCGACAGCGGTGACGGGTACCGGGGAGTGGGCCCGGTGGGGCGGGGGATCTGCTACGCGGCTGTCGCGGAGGTCACAGCGCGACCAGCGTGACGGGGACGGGCTAAACCGCGCCCTTGCGCGTCAGGTACGTGAAGCTGAGCCAGCCCGGCAGGACCGGCAGCCAGAACGTCAGGAGGCGGAAGAGGAGGACCGCCGACAGCGCCGTGTCGGAGGGCAGGCCGGCCGCCGTGAGGCCCGCGGTCAGGGCGAGTTCGACCGCGCCCACGCCGCCCGGGGTCGGGGCGGCCGAGCCGAGCGCGTTGCCGGCGAGGAAGACGACCGCGATCGACGCGAGCGACAGCTCGCCGCCGAAGGCGCGGATCGACGCGTCGAGGCAGAGCACGAACGACGTCGTCAGCAGCAGCATGCCGCCGATGCCCGTGAAGAGCTTCGACGGCCGCTGGACGACGTCCAGCATCCGGGGCACGACCCCCGCGAACAGCGACCGCACCCGGGTGGAGACGAACTTCCGCATCAGCGGAACGGCGGTGATCACCAGCACCATCACCGCGATCGCCAGCAGCCCCGCGATCACCGTCCTGGACGGGGACAGCGACGGCGTGCGCTCCGTTCCGGTGATGTAGCCCATCACCACCAGCAGGATGATGTGCGACCCCAGCCCGAAGAGCTGCGACGCCCCCACCGACGCGACCGCCAGCCCGGGACGTACGCCCGCGCGCTGCAGGAAGCGCGCGTTGAGCGCGACGCCGCCGACCGCCGCGGGCGCGACCAGCTTCACGAAGGAGCCGGCGACCTGCGCCAGCACCGTACGGACGTACGACACCTTCTCCGGCACGAAGCCCAGCAGGCTCATCGCGGCCGCGATGTACGAGGCGGCGGAGAACACCAGCGCCAGCGCCGCCCAGCCCCACTCCGCCTCGCTCAGGCTCTTGTCGAGGCTCACGTGCGTGAGCTGCGTCAGCAGGAAGTACGCCGCGAACACCGCGGCGATGATGCTGACCAGCGTCCGCGGCTTGATCCGCTCCAGCCGGGCCGGCTCGACGGCGGCCTGCGGACGGATCAGCAGCACCTGGTGGCGGATCTGGGTGAGCAGATCGTCCTCCCGGGCCGCGTCCAGCGCGTCCTCTATGGCCTTCTTCTCCGCGCGTACGGACTTCTTGTCGAGCCCCTTGCCGACCTTCGACGCCTCCAGCAGCGCCTCCCGCTCGCGCTCCTTCTGCGTGCGCGTCAGCCTGCGCAGCGCCGCCACGGTGCCGCGCGACAGGGCGATCTTCTGCAGCAGCGGCAGGGAGTCGGCGACGGCGTCCGGCCCGAGCACGTGCACGGCCGCCGACACCGCCCGCTCCGGGCCTACGCGCAGCGCGAACGTCGTCATCAGCTGGGCCACGTCCGCCCGCAGCACCACGTCGCCGGCGGCGATCTCGCCGCCCCGCAGATCCGTGACGTAGACCGTGCCGGAACGATCCACCAGCACCGCGTCGCCGTCCAGCCGCCGGTGGGCGATGCGCCGCGACTGCAGCGCCCGTACCTGCTTCCAGGCGCGGTGCATCAGCTCGTCGGTGATCTCGTCGTCGGCGAGGGTGTCGAGCTTGCGGCCGCCGATGTGCTCGTACACGAGCATCACCGCGTCCGGGCCGAGCTCGGAGGTGGCGATGAGCTTCGGCGCGTTGGCGCCCGCGGCCAGCGCCGCGTACGCGAGCAGCGCCTCCTGCTCCAGCGACTGGCGCAGCGACTGGATGCTGCGGCGCTGGTAGATGCCGCGCAGCGAGAGCCGGCGCCAGGCCCGGTAGAAGAAGCCCTGTGCCTGCTGCTCGCGGTCGACGACGGTGACGTCGAGCGGGTTCGCGCCGCCCTCGAGCGTGACGATGTAGCGCAGGCCGCGGCCGTGGCGCTCCCTGTCCGACTCGGTCTGCGGCTCGTCGGGGACGTGCGCGGTCACCGGGCGGAAGCCGACGCGGCGCAGGCCCGCGAGGAGGTTCTGGCCGGTGGGGCGGACGTTCGGGGAGCCGACGGCGTACAGCGTGCCGTACGCCACCGTCCAGCCGATCAGCACGGTCAGCAGCATCGCGAACGGCGTCGAGTAGCCCCCTATGAGCACCGTCAGCCCGTCGAGGATCAGCACCAGCCACATCAGGACGCGCCAGCCGGCCCGCCGGGACATCCCGACGGCGGTCATGTACGCGATGACGGGCGCCAGATAGCCGTGCACCGGGTCGGTCCGCTCGCCCATCTCGCCACCCGGCACCTGCTGGGTCAGCGCCACCTGGACCGCCTCCGGGGCGGAACCGGTCACCCACAGGGCGATCCCGAGACCCACGCCGTGCGCGATCACCGCGGCGAGCACGCCGTCGGCGACCCGCAGCCCGTCGCGTTTGACCAGCCGCTCCACGGCGAAGGCCACCGGCACGACGAGGACCGCGACGGACGACACGAAGCCGCCGATGCTGACCAGGACGGAGGGGGCGGAGCTCACGCCCTTGTTGAAGTCCTCACCGATGCCCTCGGTGGTGGCGTTGGCGACGGCCGCGATGCCCAGCACCGCGATGATTCCGAGTACGCCGAGCAGCAGCCGCATCAGGTCGGAGGGCCGGTGCACCCGGGCGGGCAGCAGCGGCTCGTCGCCCTCCACGCGGTCCACGGTGGTGGGCAGCGGGGCCTCGGCGGACACCTGCGGGCCGGCTCCGGGGGGTGGCTCTACGGCCGGGGGCTCGGGCTCGGCAGTCGGCTCGGGCTTTTCAGTCGGCTCGGGCTTGTCAGGGCCCGGCTCGGGCTTGTCAGGACCCGGCTCGATGGACCCGGACTTCGCGGCCCCGGGCCCCGTGGACCGCGCCTCGTCGGCCTCCCGGGAGCGCGCCTCACCGGACTCGCGGGCAGCCCGACGCACCGGCTCGCGCTTCTGTCGCGCGCCGGTGGCCTTGTCCGTCCTCCCGCCCGTGATGGCCTCTCCCTCGTCCCTGATGCCGTCGGTCACCGGCCGGCTCCCCCGGGGATGCCGTTCGGTGCATGGTGGCATGTCCCGACCCCGAAGGGTTGCATCCGGGTCCTTTGTCGGCGCCATGGGGCACCATGTGCCGAATGAGCGAACCCATCTCCGAAGAGCTCCCGGAGTACGCGGACCGGGTGCTGGAGGCTGCCGAGCGCATCCCGCCGGGCAAGGTCATGACGTACGGCGACGTGGCCGAGTTCCTGGGCGAGGGCGGTCCCCGGCAAGTGGGCCGGGTGATGGCGCTCTACGGCGGCGCGGTGCCCTGGTGGCGGGTCGTGCGGGCCGACGGACGGCTGCTTCCGGGGCACGAGCTGCGTGCTCTGGAGCACTACCGGGTGGAGGGCACGCCGCTGCGGACGGCGTCCCGGAGTGCTGAGAATCACATACCGAAGCTGGATCTGCGCCGGGCCCGCTGGGACGGTTCGGACGAGGGCGAAGGTCACAACTGACAGCTTCCGCCATCCCCCACCATCGCTCCCGGCCACGCGCGCGTACGGAGTAGCGTTCGGCCCCAGACCCCTCCACCGGCACAGGCGATCCACGTGAGTCCTTCCTCCTCGTCCGCGACAGCGGCTGCCTCGCCGTACCGGCTGGTCAGGACACCAGTCGTTGCGGCGGCACCCCCTGTCCCGGACGCAGGACAGCGCGCTGTGGTTGATCACGACTCGGGTCCGCTGCTGGTGCTGGCCGGCCCCGGTACGGGCAAGAGCACGACGCTCGTGGAGGCCGTCGCCGAACGCGTGCGCAAGGGCACCGAGCCGGAGCGGATCCTGGTGCTCACCTTCAGCCGGAAGGCGGCGATGGAGCTGCGCGACCGGATGGCGGCCCGGATGGGCGGTGCGGCGGGGGCCGTCGCGACCCCGCAGGCGACGACGTTCCACTCCTACTGCTACGCCCTGGTCCGCGCGCATCAGGACGCCGACCTGTTCGCGGAGCCGCTCAGACTGCTGTCCGGTCCGGAGCAGGATCTGTTCGTACGGGAACTGCTCGCCGGCGAGGGCGACCGGCCGGGCGGCGTCCGCTGGCCCGCCGAGCTGAAGGCGTGCCTGACGACGCGCGGCTTCGCCGACGAGGTGCGGGCGGTGCTGGCGCGCAGCCGGGAGCTGGGGCTGGGGCCGGAGCAGCTGGGCGCCTTCGCGGAGCGGCTGGGGCGGCCCGACTGGGGGGCGGCGGCCGGGTTCCTCGCCGAGTACCTGGACGTGCTCGACGCCCAGGGCGTACTGGACTACGCGGAGCTGGTGCACCGGGCGGTGCTGCTGGCGCTGCGCCCCGAGGTGGCCGCGGAGCTGGCCGCGCGGTACGACGCGGTGTTCGTCGACGAGTACCAGGACACCGATGCCGCCCAGGTGCGGCTGCTGCAGGCCCTGGCCGGGCAGGGGCGGACGCTGGTGGCGTTCGGCGATCCCGATCAGTCGATCTACGCCTTCCGCGGCGCGGACGTCGGCGGCATCCTCGAGTTCCCGTACGCGTTCCCCCGGCCCGACGGCACCCCGGCGGACGTGGCGGTGCTCGGGACGTCGCGGCGCTCCGGCAAGGTGCTGCTCGACGCGACGCGCGAGCTGACCAAGCGGATGCCGATGCCGCTGCTGCCCGCCGACTCGGTACGGGCCCACCGCGCCCTGACGCCCGTGCGCGGCGGCGGTCGGGTGGAGGTGTACACGTACCCGACGGCGAGCGCCGAGCTGGACAACGTCGCCGACATCCTGCGCCGGGCACATCTGGAGGACGGCGTCCCGTGGAACGAGATGGCGGTGCTGGTCCGCGCGGGCGGGCGCACGATCCCGTCGGTGCGGCGGGCACTGACCTCGGCCGGCGTGCCGCTGGAGATCTCCGGCGACGACATGGCACTGCGGCACGAGCCCGCGGTGGCGCCCCTGTTGCTCGCGCTGCGGGTGGCGGCCGCCGGGGCGCTGGAGGGGGCGACGGGGCCGGGCGGGGTGCCGGGGCAGGTGTCGTCGGAGGAGGCGATGGGGCCGGCTGAGGACGTAAGTAGGGCTTCTGGCGAGGGCGAGGAAGCAGACGGGAGCGAGGGTGTAGACGAAGGCGAGGACGCGGACCAGGGCGAGGTAGCAGACGAGGACCAGGGCGAGGTCGCAGACGAGGACCAGGGCCAGGTCGCAGACGAGGACCAGGGCGAGGTCGCAGACGAGGACCAGAGCGAGGTCGCAGAAGCGGACCAGGCGCCCGCCCCCGACGGCGACCCCGCGTCCCCCGCCCTCGATCCGGAGACCGCCCTCACCCTCCTCACCTCCCCCCTCGGCGGACTCGACTCCGCCGATCTGCGCCGCCTCGGCCGGGCGTTGCGCGAGGAGGAGCGGGCCGGGGGCCGGGCCGTGCCGCGGCCCTCCGACGTACTCGTCGCCGAGGCCCTCGCCGACCCGCGCCGCCTCGTGGCGCACGACACGGCGTACGCCCGCGGCGCCCAGCGGCTCGCGCTGCTGCTGCGCGACGCGCGCGAGGCGCTGGCCCGCGGCGCCACCGCCGAGGAGGCGCTGTGGCTGCTGTGGGACGGCACGCCCTGGCCGCACCGGCTCGAGCGCTCCGCCCGGCGCGGCGGGCCCGCCGGGCGCAACGCCGACCGCGATCTGGACGCCGTGTGCGCGCTGTTCGAGACGGCGGCCCGCGCGGAGGAGCGGTCGGGCGGACGCGGCGCGCTCAACTTCCTGGAGGACGTCGACCGCCAGGACATCGCCGCCGACGTCCTCACCCGCCGGGTCGCGCGCCCCGACGCCGTCCGCCTCATGACCGCCCACCGCTCCAAGGGCCTGCAGTGGCGGCTGGTCGTGGTGGCCGGCGTACAGGAGGGCCTGTGGCCGGACCTGCGCCGCCGCGGCTCGCTGCTGGAGGCGGACCGCATCGCCCCGGACGGCATCGCCGACCCGCTGACGCCGGGCGCCCTGCTGACCGAGGAGCGCCGCCTGTTCTACGTCGCGGCGACACGCGCGAAGGAACGGCTGGTCGTCACCGCGGTGAAGGCCGCCGCCGACGACGGCGACCAGCCCTCCCGCTTCCTCACCGAGCTGGGCGTCGAACCCAAGGACGTCACCAGCCGGCCCCGCCGTCCGCTGAACATCACCGCCCTGGTCGCGGAGTTGCGCGCCACGACCGTCGACCCCGACGCGCCAACCGGGCTGCGCGAGGCCGCCGCCCGCCGCCTGGCCCGGCTCGCCGCCCTGACGGACGAGGGCCAGCCGCTGGTGCCGTCCGCGCATCCGCACCGCTGGTGGGGGCTCGAGGATCCGACGGAGAACGCCGTTCCGATACGGGACCGCGAGCTGCCCGTGGCGCTCTCCGGCAGCGCGCTCGACCAGCTGGTCGACAAGTGCTCCCTGCAGTGGTTCCTCGGCCGCGAGGTGAAGGCCGACACCCCGGCCAGCTCCGCACAGGGCTTCGGCCTCGTCGTACACGCGCTGGCGGACGAGGTGGCGTCCGGCCGTACGCCCGCCGATCTCGACGTGCTGATGGAGCGGCTCGACACCGTGTGGGACGGGCTGGCCTTCGACGCTCCGTGGAAGTCGGGGCAGGAGAAGGAGAACGCGCGGGCCGCGCTGGAGCGGTTCCTGCGCTGGCACGTGCTGGAGCGCGGCGGACGGCGGGCGGTCGGCTCGGAGCACGGCTTCGACGTGACGCTCAAGGCGGGCGAGTTCGAGGTGCGCATCCGCGGCTCCATGGACCGGGTGGAGGAGGACGCCGAAGGCCGGGCGTACGTCGTGGACTTCAAGACCGGCAAGCAGAAGCCGAGCGGCGCGGACATCGAGCACAACGCGCAGCTCGCCGTCTACCAGGCGGCCGTGGCGGCGGGCGCCGCCGACGAGTTGTTCGACGGCCGCACCCCGGAGGCCGGCGGGGCGGAGCTGGTGCACCTGCGGCTGCCCGCGCCGAAGCGGGAGGGCGGCGACACGATGCCGGCCGTCCAGCGGCAGGACCCCGTGCCGGCCACCTGGATGGGTGAACTTCTCGCCACCGCCGCGGCGCGCGTCCTGGACGAACGCTTCCGGCCGTCGCCCGGCGACCACTGCTCGATGTGCGGTTTCCGCAGCTCATGCAGTGCGCGGGCGGAGGGGCGCCAGATCGTGGAGTGAGCGCGTGCCCCTCGCGCGCGGGGCACGCCACTGATCGCCGTGTGGTCGGATGTCACGTCCGTCACCTACGGGCGTCGCCCATGAGCAAGGAGTGACCAGTGGCTGTCCGGAACTTCGCGTCCCCGAGCCCTGCCGGCAGGACCCGCGTGCTTGTCGTCGCGGGTGCGATCACAGGCCTCCTCGCCGGCTGCTCCGGCGGCGGGGGCGGGCTCGCGGACAAGCCGGCCGACGAGATCGGCCGGGCGGCGGTCACGGCGATGAAGTCGGCCACGTCGCTCACCATGCGGGGCGCGATCACCCCGCCCACGGGGGCCGCGTCGCGGCTGAGGCTGTCCGTCAGCACGACGGGCGACTGCTCCGGGACGATCGAGGCGGTGTCCCCGCCTTCCCAGGTCCGGGTGCTGGTCGTGGACGGCGCCTCGTACATGAAGCCGGACCACCGCTATCTGGTCGCCAACGCGGGCGGCCCCGACCGGGCCAGGGTCACCGAGCGGAAGATCGCGGGCCGCTGGCTGAAGCTCGACGACCGGTCCGGGGCGGACGAGTTCAAGGGTCTGTGCGACCTCGACGAGCTGCTCGCGGGCCTCGACCCGGGGAAGGCGGGCGCGAAGGCGGAGAAGGGCGACGAGGCGACGGTCGACGGCCGGCGCGCGATCCCCATCACGGACCGGAACGGCAAGCAGACGACGACGGCGTGGGTGGCGGCGGAGGGCACGCCGTACATCCTCCGGCTGGAGAGCCGCGGCGGCACCGACACGGGCACGATCACGTTCTCGGACTTCGACAGCGCGAAGCGGCCGACGTCACCGGCACCGAAGGAGTACTTGGAGATGGCGCGGCTCAACGGCTGAGCGGCCGGGGCCAGGTGTTCCGTCCCGGGACGGAACACCTAGTCCCACCAGAAGTACCAGCTGCCGCCGAGCACTTGGGTTCGCGCCAGCTCCTCGATGCCACCGACCCCCTGATCGACGATGTCGGGACAGTACGCACACTGCTCCAGCGCGGCCCTGGCGACTCCCTCGGGCGTCCGGGGCCGCCGCCCGACCAGCAGCTCCATGACACCCTCCTGGAGGGTGACCAGTTCGGCGCCGTACTGCTCGTGGAAGTAGCGCAGGACCGCGCCGTGCTGGGCGCCGGTGATGTCGTGGTTGCAGGCGCCCGCCCAGTTCAGCAGGGCGGGCACGTGGTACCCGTGGACGGCCCGCACCAGGCAGAGCGTGGTGCGCTCCTGGTGGATCGCCGAGATGTACGTGCCGCCGACCTGGTCGAGGTCCACGTCGCCCGCCAGCCGTGCGGCGAGCGACGTGACCCGCGGTGCGGACAACTCCCAGTCCCCCCAGCCGGACAGCAGCTCCCGCCCGTCGGGTACGCCGGTGTCGGGGCGGCCGGACGGCGGGGCGAACTGCGGTGTCAGGCCGGTCAGTAGCCCGCCCAGGTCCTCCGGATCCCCCGCCAGCACCGGCCACCAGCCGGTCAGGCCGTGCAGCGTCCGCAGATCGCTCCACAGGCGGAACGCGTCGACGCCGGCCAGCACCCCGGCGTACACCGGTGTTCCGTCGACCGTGGTCACCGGTACCGCACCGTGCCGGTTCCCGTACGGGACCGCCGCGGCCGCGCGGAGGTCGGGAAGCGCTATGCCCCGTGCCACGCACAGCCGCCGCACTTCGGGGATCGTCATCGCCATGCGGCGACCGTACCGGCGGGGCCCGGTGGCGGGTCCCGCGCGGTCACCCTTTCGCCCCTCCCACCGCGCGCCCCCCGGGCGCTGCTGCACACGATGGCCGTCCAGCCGCCGTAATCCCGGGAGCCGCCGTGCAGCCGTCCGCCCGTGTCAGGATGATCGTCGCCGCCGGGTTGCTGGCCGGACTGGCCGGCGCCTGCGGGAGTTCGTCCGGGTCCGGGGACGAGTCGCGTGCCTCCGGCGCGTCCGGTGAGCGGACGGGGCTGCGGGCCGCCGGGGATCTCGACTGGAAGACCTGCAAGCCGAAGACCACCGGCTCGGCCACCGCCACCGGGGTCCTGCGCTGGGAGTGCGCGACGCTGCAGGTGCCGCTGGACCACGAGAAGCCCGACGGCGAGAAGATCGGCCTGGCGATGATCCGGACCAGGGCGGCCGACGAGGACAAGCGCCTGGGCTCGCTGCTGTTCAACTTCGGCGGGCCGGGCGGTTCCGGCGTCGACACGCTGCCGAGCGCCGCGAACCTCTTCGAGACCCTGCGCACCCGCTACGACCTGGTGAGCTTCGACCCGCGCGGCGTCGGCGCCAGCGAGGGCGTGCGCTGTCTGAACAACAAGCAGCTCGACGCGTACTTCGCCGCCGACAACACCCCGGACACCCCCGCCGAGGAGCGGGCGTACGTCCGTAACATCAAGCGCTTCAACGCGGCCTGCGAGAGGAACTCCGGCGCGGTCCTCCCGTACGTCGGCACCGAGGACGCCGCCCGCGACATGGACCGGATGCGCGCGGCGCTCGGCGACGACAAGCTGCACTACTTCGGCATCTCCTACGGCACCGAACTCGGCGGCGTCTACGCCCATCTCTTCCCGAAGAACGTCGGCCGCGCCGTGCTGGACAGCGCCGTCGACCCCACCCTGGACGCCGTACAGAGCTCGCTCGCCCAGGCGAAGGGCTTCCAGCTGGCGCTGGACAACTACACGAAGGACTGCGCGGCCCAGGGCGAGGACTGCCCGCTGGGCGAGGATCCGCAGGAGGCCGCGAAGAAGGTCGCCGACCTGATCAAGCGCCTCGACTCCACGCCGTTCCCCGGCATCGGCGACCGCGAGACCACCCAGGCGCTGGCGGTCAGCGGCATCGCCCAGGCGCTGTACTCGCAGGACTTCTGGCCGATCCTCTCCGAGGCGCTGGAGGAGGCGAACACCGAGGACGGCCGGCTGCTGATGGCCCTCGCCGACGCGCTCAACGGCCGTGACGAGAACGGCGAGTACAGCACCCTGCAGTCGTCCTTCACGGCGATCGGCTGCGCGGACTCCTCCGAGCGGCCGACGACCGAGGACGTACAGGAGCTGCTGCCGGAGTTCGAGAAGGCGTCGCCCGCCTTCGGGCCGTTCATGGCCTGGTCGCTGCTGAGCTGCACGGACTGGCCGGTGAAGGGCGCCTGGAAGACGCCGGACGTGAGCGCGAAGGGCTCCGACCCGATCCTGGTGGTCGGCACCACCAACGACCCGGCGACGCCGTACTCGGGCACGAAGCACATGGTCGAGGAGCTGGGCGAGGGCGTCGGCTACCAGCTGACCAACGAGGGCGAGGGCCACGGCGCGTACACCGGCGGCAGCACCTGCGTACGGGAGGCGGTGGACGCGTACCTCTTCGAGGGGACGCTGCCGGAGGAGGGCGCGACCTGCCGGTAGGGCGCGCAGCACGCCGGCACCCACCACCCGACCTGCCCACTCCGCACCCACCGCCGGTCTTTCGGTCCGGCGGACTACCCTCGGCGCCATGCCGATATCACGGTCCGTTCGTCTGCTCGGCCCCGCCGTCGCCCTGGCCCTGTTCGCCGCCGGCTGTACGGACGACTCCCCCGGTCCGGACTCCGCCCCGGACGACAGCCGCCCCTCCGCCTCCGGCGCCGCGCCGTCCTCCCTCGACTGGAAGCGCTGCGGCCGCCCCACCCCCGAGCAGGGCGGCGGCGACGCCCCCGGACGGCTGGCGGACGGCACCCGCTGGGAGTGCGCCACGCTGAAGGTGCCGCTGGACTACGGCGAACCCGGCGGGAAGCAGATCGGCATCGCCCTCATCCGCGCCCGCGCGAAGGACTCCGGCCGCCGGATCGGCTCGCTGGTGTACAACTTCGGCGGCCCCGGCGGCTCCGGGGTGGCGCTCCTCCCCCAGCTGGCGGAGGAGTACGAGAAGCTGCGCGGCCGCTACGACCTGGTCAGCTTCGACCCGCGCGGCGTCGGCGCCAGCGCGCCGGTGCACTGCCTGGACGACGAGGAGACGGACGACTACCGGACGGTGGACGGCACTCCGGACGACGCCGCGGAGGAGCGCGAGGCGCTGGCCGCCTCCCGTGAGCAGGCCGACGCCTGCGAGAAGAACTCCGGCGACCTCCTGCCGTACCTGACCACCGCCGCCACCGCCCGCGACATGGACCGGATACGGGCGGCGCTCGGCGACGACAAGCTGCACTACTTCGGCATCTCCTACGGCACCGAACTCGGCGGCGTGTACGCCCATCTCTTCCCGAAACGCGTGGGCCGCGCGGTCTTCGACGCGGTGGTCGACCCGACGCAGGACGCCGTCGCCTCCTCCCTCGCCCAGGCCAAGGGCTTCGAACTGGCCCTGACCGACTACATGGCGGACTGCGCGGAGGAGGAGGGCGACGACTGCCCCACGGGGCCGGGCGGCGCGGAGGGCCGCCGCCGGATCCTGGCGCTGCTGGACCGCGTCGACTCCGACCCGCTGCCCGCGTCCGGCGGCCGGCGGCTCACCGAGGGCGACGCGGTCACCGGCATCGTGGCGGCCCTGTACTCCAAGGAGTCGTGGCCGTATCTGACCGAGGGGCTGCAGGAGGCCGGCCGGGGGCAGGGCAGGATCCTGCTGGCGCTCGCCGACTTCTACATGGAACGGTCCGACGACGGCGACTACAGCAACCAGGGCCCGGCGAACCTCGCCGTCAACTGCGCCGACTCCGCCGAGCGTTTCACGGCCGCCCAGGCGCGGCGGCAGGCGGCGGCGTTCGCCGGGGAGGCGCCCGTGTTCGGCGGTCTGCTCGGCTGGAGCCTGCTGGCGTGCACGGACTGGCCGGTCGAGGGCGACTCCGCGCACCTGCGCGTCGACGCGCCGGGGGCCCCGCCGATCCTGGTGGTCGGCAACACCGGCGATCCGGCCACCCCGTACGAGGGCGCGGCCCGGATGGCCCGCGAGCTGGGCGTGGGCGTGCGGCTGACGTACCACGGCGAGGGCCACGGGGCGTACGGGCAGTCGGACTGCGTGGACGGGACGGTCGAGGACTATCTCCTTCAGGGGAAGGTCCCGCGGGACGGGAAGGAGTGCCGGTAGATGCCCGTACGATCCCGCGTCCGGCTCGCGGCGGCCGCCGCGCTGCTGCTGATCGCCGCCGCGGCCTGCACGGGCGGTGAGGGCGCGAAGGAGCCCGCGCGGCCGAAGGCCACGGCCGGCTCCCCCGCGGGGCGCCCCGCGCTGCCCGGCGCGCTCACCGGCCAGCGGCTGGACTGGCGGACGTGCGGGTCCCCGGCCGGCGGCGGGGAGCCTCCGGGGCGGCTGGCGGACGGCACGCGCTGGGAGTGCGCCACCCTCAAGGCCCCGCTGGACTACGCCGATCCGGACGGCGCGACGCTGGGCATCGCGCTGATCCGGGCCGCGGCCCGCGACGCGGACCGGCGCATCGGCTCGCTGCTGTTCAACTTCGGCGGACCGGGCGGTTCGGGCGTGCGCGCGCTGCCGCGGACGGCGCGGCTCTTCGAAGGGCTGCGGGAGCGCTACGACCTGGTCGGCTTCGACCCGCGCGGCGTCGCGGGCAGCTCGCAGGTGCGGTGCCTGCCGAACGAGGGGCTGGACGCGTTCTTCGCGACGGACCCGACGCCGGACACGGCCGCCGAGGAGCGGGCGTTCCTGCGCGCCTCCGGCCGCTTCAACCGCGCCTGCGGCACGCGCTCCGGACGGGTCCTCCCGCACGTCGCCACCTCCGACGCGGCCCGCGACATGGACCTGATACGCCAGGTCCTGGGCGACGAGCGGCTGAACTACTTCGGCTTCTCGTACGGCAGCAAGCTCGGCGGCGTGTACGCGCACCTCTTCCCGCGGCGGGTCGGCCGGATGACGATCGACGCGATCGTCGACCCGACCGCAGACATGACGCACCACGCCCTCAACCAGACCATCGGCTTCCAGCGCGCACTGGACAACTTCCTCAGGGCGCGCGGCCAGGACCCGGCGGACGGCACGGCCCGTATCGCCCGCCTGCTGCGCCGTATCGACGCGAAGCCGCTGCCCACGGCGAGCGGCCGGAAACTGACCGAGGGCCTGGCCCTGACGGGCATCGTCGCGCCGCTGTACGACAAGTCGGGCTGGCTGACCCTGAGCGACGCGCTGACGCGGGCGCAACTGGGCCGGGGCGACGCCCTGCTCGCCCTCGCCGACTCCTACAACGACCGCGACGGCACGGGCCGCTACGGCCTCCAGATGCACGCCCAGCGCGCGGTCGACTGCGCCGACGCGGCCCAGCGCCCCACCCCCGCCCAGGCGAAGGCGTCCCTGCGCGAGTTCCGCGCGGCGTCCCCGGTCTTCGGGCCGTACCTGGCCTGGGACACGGCGGGCTGGTGCGCCGACTGGCCGGTCCGCGGCGAGTCCGACGACCCGGACGTCTCGGCCCCCGGCGCCCCGCCGATCCTCGTGGTCGGCGGCAAGGGCGACCCGGCCACGCCGTACGAGGGCGCCCTGCGCATGGTCGAGGAGCTGGGCACGGGCGTCCTGCTCACGTACGAGGGCGAGGGCCACGGCGCGTACGGCACGGGCGACCGGTGTGTGACGGGGGCGGTGGACGGCTACTTCCTGCGCGGCACGCTCCCGGCGCCGGGAACGACCTGCGGCTGAGCGGGCAGGCGGGTGACACTGGTTCCCGCGGTGCGTGAGGGAGGGGACACGGGGATGGCGGGAGGGTCCGTCCCGTCGCGGCGGGAGCTGATCCGGCGGTGGCGGCAGGGCGCGTTCGTGGGACGGCGGGGCGAACTGGCGGCGTTCACCGCCACCCTGGGGCGCCCACCCGAGGCCAGCGCCCAGTTCCTGTTCCACATCCGCGGCCCGGCGGGCGTCGGCAAGTCCACGCTGGTACGCCAGTTGGAGAGCGCGGCGCGGGACGCCGGGGCGGTCACGGCGTACGTCGACGAGTCGGCGGCCGACGCCGTCGAGGCGATGGAGCAGGTCAGCACCCAGCTGGCCCGCCAGGGCCTGGAGCTGAGGGACTTCGACCGCCGCCTGGACACCTACCGGCAGCGCCGCCACGAGGCGGCCGCCGTGCCCGTGGCCGATCCGGGCCCGGGGGCGCCGGCCCCGTCCGCGGGGAGCATGGTGGCCTCCCAGCTGTCCCTGGCCGGTCTCGGCCTCATCCCCGGGGTGGGGGCCGTCGCCGGCGCGATGGACCCGCAGCAGCTGGCCGTGGGCGCGGACCGGATCAAGACGGCGCTCAGCGCGCGGCTGCGCAGCCACGACGACGTCCAGCTGGTGCTGTCACCGCTGCGGGTGCTGACGCCGGTGTTCCTGGAGGGCCTGGCCGAGCACTGCCGCCGCCGGCCGTGGACGGTCCTGTTCTTCGACACGTACGAACGCACCGGCCCGCTGCTGGACGTATGGCTGCGCGATCTGCTGCTGGACGCCCGGTACGGGGAGGTCCCGGCGAACGTGCTGGTGGTCCTGGCCGGCCAGCGGCAGCTGGACGCGCACTGCTGGGGCGACTGGCGGGACCTGATCACCGAGCTTCCGCTGGAGGTCTTCACCGAGGCGGAGTCCCGGCAGTACCTGACCGCCAAGGGGATCACGGACGAGCGGGTCGTCGAGGTGGTCCTGCGGCTGTCCGGCCGGCTGCCGGTGCTGCTGTCCACGCTCGCCGAGGCGCGTCCCGCGGCGGCGGAGGAGGTGGGTGATCCGAGCGGCACGGCGGTGGAGCGCTTCCTGAAGTGGGAGACGGACCCGGCCCGTCGGGCGGCCGCGCTGGCCGCCGCGCTGCCGCAGGAGCTGGACGAGGACGTCTTCGGGTCCGCCGTCGGCGAGGACGGGGCGGGTGAACTCTTCGGCTGGCTGCGGTCGATGCCGTTCGTCGACGACCGCGGCGGCCGGATGCGCTACCACGACGTGGTCCGCACCGCGATGCTCCGCCTGCGGCGCCGGCAGTCGCACGAATCGTGGCGCGAGCGGCACACGGCGCTTGCGGACATGTTCCGCGACCGGCGCCTCGCCCTGGAGGAGGGCACGCCGCCGCGCGACGGCTGGTGGGAGGACGAACGCTGGCGCTCCCACCGCCTCCAGGAGACCTACCACCGGCTGTGCGCCGATCCGCGCGGCGCACTGCCCGCGGCACTGCGGGAGCTGGTCGACGCGGCGGACGAGGGCGCCGCGGTACTGCGGCGCTGGGTGGCGGCGCTGGGGCGGGCGGGCGAGGACGCGGACGCGGAGGTGGTACGGAGGTGGGGCGCGCTCCTGGGCTCGGCGCTGGAGGAGCCGGAACCGACGGCGGCGGTGCTGACGCGGCTGCTGGACCGCGCCGCGCTCGACGAGGAGGGGCTGCCCCTGGCGCTCACGGTGCGCGGCCGGGCCCTCCGCCACACCGACCGGCCCGCCGAGTCGCTGGCCGACTACACCGCGGCGCTGGAGCTGCGGCCCGACTCGGTGCGCGCCCTGGTCGGCCGGGGCACCACGTACCGGATGATGCGGCTGCACGAGGAGGCGCTCGCCGACTTCGACGCGGCGCTGCGACAGGAGCCGGAGCGCTCGAACGCGCACTCCGGCCGGGGCGAGACCCTGCGCATGATGAACAGGTACGAGGAGTCGCTGGCCTCTCTCGACCGGGCGATCGCGCTGCGCCCCGACTGGGCCACGCCGCTGGGAAGCCGCGGTGCGACCTTCCGTTCGCTGGGGCGGTACGAGAAGTCGCTGGCGGACTTCGACCGCGCCGTCGAGCTCAACCCCGAGTACGCGTGGGCGCTGGCCAACCGGGGCCTCACCCGCCGCATGATGGAGCACTACGACCGGGCACTCGCCGACTTCGACCAGGCCCTGGAGCTGGAGCCCGACTACCGCTGGGCCCTGGCCCAGCGCGGCGTCCTGCTCCGGATGGCGGGGGAGGCGGGCCGGTCCCTGGCCGACTTCGACGAGGCTCTGCGACTCGAACCGGACAACGGCTGGGCGCTGGCCAACCGGGCGGTCGCGTACAAGGAGCTGGGACGCCGGGCCGAGGCCCTCGCCGATCTCGACCGCGCCGTCGCACTCGATCCCGAGTACGCCTGGGCGTTCGCCCACCGTGCGTTGCTGCACCAGGCCATGGGGGAGGGTGAACGGTCCCTGGCCGATCTCGACCGTGCGCTGGAGATCACCCCGGACAGCGTGTGGATCCTGTTCCACCGGGCCCACGGCCGCCGTCTGGCGGGGCGTTACGACGAGGCGCTGGCCGACTTCCGCCGTGTCCGCGAACTGGAGCCCGGCCATGTCCAGTCCCTGGCCGGGGCGGGCGTCGTCCACCGGTACGCGGGACGGTACGAACAGGCGCTCACCGCGCTGCGGGAGGCCGCCGCGGCCGACCCGGACAGCGTCTGGCTGCACTACGAGCTCTCCGTCGTCCTGTACGCCCTGGGCCATGCCGATCGCGACGCGCAGGTCGCGCACACGCTGCGGCTGCTGGGCGGCGCCCTGGCTCAGGACCGGCCGGACGTCTCCGACCTCGGCAACCTCTTCCTCGTACGCTGCCTGACCGGCGGGTGGCAGGACGCCGACGGCGCCCTCACGGGGTTCCTGGCCACGGGCCCCGGTCGCGACGACACCCGCGAGCTGCGCGTCGCCATGGACACCCTGCGGACCGTCGTACCGGACGCGGAGCCCCACCTCGCCGCGTTCCGCGCCCGGCTCGGGGCCGCGCACCGGGACTGAGGAGCGCGCACCGGGACCGCAGAGAACGCGAAGCGCCCTCCCGCCGTACGGCGGAAGGGCGCTCGCAGGTGCTCCGGACGGTCAGTAGACCGGCTTCTCCGGCTCGATCTGGTGGACCCAGCCGATGACGCCGCCGCCCACGTGGACCGCGTCGGCGAAGCCCGCCGACTTCAGGACCGCGAGGACCTCCGCGCTGCGGACGCCGGTCTTGCAGTGCAGGACGATCTTCTTGTCCTGGGGGAGGTCCTGCAGGGCGCTGCCCATGAGGAACTCGTTCTTCGGGATCAGCCGGGCGCCGGGGATCGAGACGATCTCGTACTCGTTGGGCTCGCGGACGTCGATGATGTCGATGTTCTCGCCGTCGTCGATCCACTCCTTGAGCTGCTTCGGAGTGATCGTGGAGCCCATGGCCGCCGCCTGCGCCTCGTCGGAGACGACGCCGCAGAACGCCTCGTAGTCGATGAGCTCGGTGACCGTGGGGTTCTCGCCGCAGACCGCGCAGTCGGGGTCCTTGCGGACCTTGACCTGGCGGTACTGCATCTCCAGGGCGTCGTAGATCATGAGCCGGCCGACCAGCGGGTCGCCCGTGCCGGTGAGGACCTTGATGGCCTCGGTGACCTGGATGGAGCCGATGGACGCGCACAGCACGCCGAGCACGCCGCCCTCGGCGCAGGACGGGACCATGCCGGGCGGCGGGGGCTCCGGGTACAGGCAGCGGTAGCAGGGGCCGTGCTCGGACCAGAAGACGGACGCCTGGCCGTCGAAGCGGTAGATCGAGCCCCAGACGTACGGCTTGTTCAGCAGCACGCACGCGTCGTTGACCAGGTAGCGCGTGGCGAAGTTGTCCGTACCGTCGACGATCAGGTCGTACTGGGAGAAGATCTCGAAGACGTTGGACGAGTCGAGGCGCTCCTCGTGCAGGTTCACCTGCACATACGGGTTGATGCCGACGACCGTGTCGCGGGCGGACTCCGCCTTGGAGCGGCCGATGTCGGCCTGGGAGTGGATGATCTGCCGCTGCAGGTTCGACTCGTCGACCTCGTCGAACTCGACGATGCCGAGCGTGCCCACACCGGCCGCCGCGAGATACATCAGCGCCGGAGAGCCGAGACCGCCGGCGCCCACACAGAGCACCTTGGCGTTCTTCAGCCGCTTCTGGCCGTCCATCCCGACGTCCGGGATGATCAGGTGACGCGAGTACCGGCGGACCTCATCGACGGTCAGCTCAGCGGCCGGCTCGACCAAGGGTGGCAGCGACACGGGGACTCCGTAGCGTGTGAGAGCACAGTTGTTCTTCCCGTAACACTGCCACGCCTCCTCTCATTCCGAGACATGCCGTCCGATACGCGAGACGATTTCGTCCCAGTAGGCGGGCATGGCCTCCCAGCCGCGGCGGTCGGTGAAGTAGACCGTGGCCGCCCCCTGCCAGCGGGCGATCCGCATCGCCTCCTCCAGATGCGTGCGCGGCACGCCGTGCACCTGGTGCACGAAGCGCTCGGCCGGGTACTCGGCCGTCCACTCCGCCACCTGCGACCAGCGATAACGCGTCCACGGACCCGCGAACGTCACCAACTGGTCCGCGGCCTCCACATACCCGGGGTAGGGGTGTGTGCCGTGCGCCAGCACGATGTGCGCGCCGGGCGCGAGGGCGCCCAGGGTCGTCGTGGTGCGGCGCACGTCCGGCAGCAGACCGCGCTCGCCGGGGCAGCGCTCCAGATAGAAGCCGTCGACCTTGTACCACTCCAGATACCGGTGCGCGTCCGTCACCAGCTCCCCGAAGGGGCGCCGCCCCCAGCGCAGGTCCAGATGCCCCAGCAGCCGCACCCGGGCCGAGCGCAGACCGCCGGCGGCCTGCAGGCAGTGCGGATCGGGCCGTACGCCCGGACCGTTCGCGACGTTCAGCACGGACCAGTGCAGGGCCCGGGGCGTACGGGTCAGCTCACCCCACTCCATGGGCGCGACCAGCGGGTGCGCGTAGCCGGGGACTCCGAGGCCGAGCCGGACCTCCCCGGAGTCCGGCGCGACGGGCAGGCGCAGCGGCTGCAGTGCGCCGGGCTTGCCGGAGGACTTCAGATTCGGCATGCCGCCTCCATCCAGATGTCCGCGAGCGACTCCTCGATCCCGATGCGCGGGCGCCAGCCGAGCCGGTCGCGCGCCGTCCGCACGTCGGCCTGCTGCCAGGCGCCGCATCCGTCCGGATAGGGGTACGCGGCGGCGGCACCGGTCTGTTCAGCGGAACCGCTCTGCGCCGGGATGCCGCGGCCCAGACCCGAGTCGAGCTCGTGCAGGGCGCCGTTGTAGCCCGCGATCCGGGCAAGCGCCGTGGCCGCGTCGCGCAGCCGGACGGCGCGTCCGCTGCCGATGTTCACCACGCCCTGGGCCGCCGACAGCGAGGCGGCGTGCACGGCGCGCGCCACGTCGCGTACGTCCACGAAGTCGCGCTGGGCGCCCAGACCGCTGAGCTTCATATCGCCGTCGCCCTGCTGCATCGCGCGGCGGAGCGCCTCCGCGAGCCGGCCGAGCGGGGAGCCGGCGGGGGTGCCGGGGCCGACGGGCGAGAAGACCCGCAGCACGATCGCGTCGAGCCCGGAGCCCAGCACCAGTTCGCCGGCGGCGAGCTTGCTCACGCCGTACGGGCCGCCGGGGCGCGGCAGCGCGTCCTCCGCGGTGGACGAACCGGGCTGGGACGGGCCGTACTCGGCGCCGCAGCCCAGATGCACCAGGCGCGGGCTGACGGTGGCGCGGCGCATCGCCTCGCAGACCGTCGCGACGGCGACCGTGTTGTGCCGGATCAGCTCCTTGGCGTTGCCCCGGGTCGCCCCGGCGCAGTTGATCACCACGCCGGGGTGGACGGCGTCCAGGAACCGGGTGAGCGCGCCGGGGCTGCCGGACGCAAGGTCGAAGCGGACGTCGGCGTCGTCGCCGCGGCCCAGGGTGGTGAGCTGGACGGCCGGGTCGGCGAGCAGGCGGTCGGCCACATAGCGGCCGATGAAGCCGTTCGCCCCGAGCAGGAGGACCCTCATCGGTTGCCTCCCTGAGCCGGGAGGGCTGGTCGTGGGTCGTGCGGGTGGGTGGCGGCGGACATGGTGTTCTGCTCCTTGCGACGGTCCGTGGTGCGGTGAGCGGTGTGGGCCGCCGGGAGCGCGGTGCTCCGGTGGGCGGCGGCCCGGGTGAGGGACACGGCCGCCAGGGTCAGCAGGGCGGCGGCCGCGACGCTGTTGAACACCGCCGGTACGGCGGTGGGTCCCTGGGCCCCGACGAGCAGCTCGACGGGACGGCCGACGGCCCCCAGGCCCGGGAGCCGGGCGGCGACGGCGAGCGGCAGGACGGTGGCCTGGAGGGCGGCCGTCCAGGCCAGGACGGTGGCGGCCGGGCGGGCGTGCCGGTGTACGGCGAGCAGCCGGGCCAGGAAGAGGGCGACGCCGAGCGCGGTCGCCGAGACGGTGGTGCCGGTGCCGCCGCCGGCGATGCCCCGGGCGATCAGCTGCAGGGTGAGGATCGCGGCGGCGGCCATCGCCGTGGTGGCGGCGAGCAGGGGGCGGATCCGGGCGGCGAACTCGTCCAGATCCCGGCTGGCGCGCAGCGCGTTCGCCGCCTTCGCGGTGAACCAGCGCGTGGCCGCGGTCGCCGCCGGGATCGCGGCCGCGAGGGCGGCGGCGCTCCCCGCGACGGCCTGGGCCGTGCTCGCGGGGCCGGTGGTGAGGTCGTCCGCGCCGGCGGCGCCCGAGAGCACGCCGTCCAGGAGCCAGTCGCCGTACAGCAGATAGGCCAGCAGCCCGGTTACGGCGAAGACCGCCCGTACGGGCAGCGGCTCCGCGCGCAGGGGGCCGCGGGCCAGCGCGTGCCGCAGCGCCGCGGTCACGGCGACGGCTCCGGCGACGACCAGGACGGTCTGCGCGGTACCCGCGGCACGGACGGCGGCCAGCGCCGTCAGGCAGGCGGCGACGGCGGGCAGCGCGTCGCGCACCGGCTCCAGCGCGCGCGGCGGCGGGGCGGGCCGGTGCCGGGGGGCTTCGCGGTGGGTGCGGGCGAAGAGCTCCTCGGCGAGGCTGAAGACATCGCGATGGCGGTACGAGGCCGCGGTGCGGTCGGTGACCCCCTGGGCCTCGAGGGCGGCGGCGATCTCGAGGGGGTCGACGGCCCGGGAGCAGAGGTCCTTGTGCCGGTGCATCAGGGTACGGACGGGGTCGGCGGGGCCCCGCCGCACGGCCTTGGGCTTGTCGACGCGGGCGCCTTGCGGCGGTTCGGGGTCCCCGGCACGGGCGCCCTGCGGGCGGTCGTCCGGGGTGGCGTCGCGCTCGCCGGTGCGGGCGCCCTGCGGGGCGGCGTTCGGGGCCGGGTCGCGCTCGTCGGTGCGGCTGCCCTGCGGGCGGTCGTCCGCGGCCGGGTCGCGCTCGTCGGTGCGGTTCTCTGGCCGCGCCTTCGGCGCGGGGGTGTGGCCCGCCCGCCCACCCGTGGCTGGATCGGTGTCCGTGGCCGTGAGGGATGCGTGGTCACCGTGCTGGTCGGCGTCCCGGGGGCCGTGGTCCGTCGCGGCGGCGTCGGGTGCGTCCGCCCGGCGTAAGGGCACTGGCGAGGCGGGGCGGGAGCGGTCGGCGGGCTCCGCCGTGTCCGCGGACTCCACTGCTGAGGCGGACGATCCGTCGTGCCCCGACGCATCGGCCGACTCCGCGCCGTCCGACGCGGTGGTCCCACGGTCCGGATCCACGCCCTCCGGCGCACCAGCGGCCACGGGCCCCTCGGGCCCTTCACCCCTCTCCACGGGCGACAGCCCGCCCCGCGCGGGCGCGAGATCCTCGGGCCGATCCGCCCCCTCCACGGGCGACAGCCCGCCCCGCGCGGGCGCGAGATCCTCGAGCCCCTCCGGGCCCTCCACGGGCGCCAGCCCACCCCGCGCGGGCGCGAGATCCTCGGGCCGATCCGCCCCCTCCACGGGCGACAGCCCACCCCCCGCGGGCGCGCGGTCCTCGGGCCCTTCCAGGTCCTCCATGGGTGCCAGCCCGCCCCCGGCCGGGGTGAGCGGCCCCCCTTCCGCGTCCGTGTCCCCGCTGCCGAAGGCGTACGCGTACGCGTCCGTCGGCTTGGCGGCGTCCTCCGCAGGGGCGTCCGGGGGCTCCCCCGGGAGGCCGCGGCCCGCCGCGTAGTCGTCGAGCGTGGCGCGGAGGGCGTCGAAGCGCGCGTCGAGGGGGGTGTCCGCAGACGTGGGGTCGGGGGTCGTCATCGGCTCTCGCCTCCCGCCGCCTGCGGGAGGGCGCCCACCGGCTCGAGACCCGCGTCGTCCCTCGTACGCGACCAGCGCGGGACCGCCGCGCGCGGGGAGAGGCCACCCTGGCGCCAGCCGGGGAGGCGGCCGCCCGCCCAGCGGCCGGGGACCGCCGCCTCCGCGGGGTGCTCGAAGGGGCGCGGCTCGGCGCCCCACCGCGGAGGCACCCGGCGGTGGGACATCAGCTCCAGGTAGATGCCGCGGAAGGCGGCGATGTTCTGGTCGACGGTGAAGAGCTCCACCGCCCGCGCGCGGGCGGCCGCGCCGAGCCGCGCCCGGCGCGAGGCGTCGCGCAGCAGCGCGAGACACGCGTCCGCCAGGGCACGGGGGTTGCGCGGCGGGACCACCAGCCCCGTACCGCCGATGACCTCCCGTACCGCCCCGACGTCCGTCGAGACGCAGGCCCGGCCGCAGAACATCCCCTCGACCAGCCCGCCCGGGAAGCCCTCCACCACGGAGGACGACACGAGCACCTCGCCGGAGGCGTACGCGGAGGCCAGGTCCGGCAGTTCGGGTCCGCCGGTCTCCTCGAAGGAGACCGGGTTGTCGCCGACCTCGTGCGCGCCGGCCGCCTCGTCCGGGAAGAGCTGGGCGGCGAGCGCGCGGCAGTGCGCCTCGTAGTCGGGGACACCGCCCTGGGAGACGAGCAGCAGCCGGGTCTCGGGCTCCTCCTTGCGGATCTCCGCGAAGGCGTGCAGCAGGGCGATCAGGTCCTTGGCCGGTTCGATCCGGCCGACCCACACGAGCGTGCGCCCCTCCGCCGCGGTGTCCTCGCCCGGCAGCCCCGCCTCGCCGACGTCCGTGAAGCGGTCCGCCTCCATCCCGGGGTACACCGTCCGCTGCCGCTCGCGCGCCGCGCCCAGGCGTTCCTGCCAGCGCCGCGCGTGGGTGTTGCCCGGGGTGAGCAGGTCCGCGCGGGCGCACACCTCGGCGGCGAGCCGCCGCTCGAAGCCGGCGGTCAGGGCGCGGGCCGGTACGTCGCCGGGGACCTCGGCGAGGTAGTGCCGGCGCAGCCGCACCCCGTACTCGGTGACGAGCAGCGGCGTGCCGTGCGCGTAGCGCGCGACCAGCCCGGGCAGGGCCGCCGTACCGCCGGAGAGGGCGTGGCACAGATCGGCGCCGCCCAGCTCGCCGGGCCCGTACCAGGGCAGCGACAACGGGCGCAGCGCCTGCACGAGATGCTCCATCGCGGCGAGCAGGTCGACGGCGCGCGCGGCCTGTACGAGGCGCGCGCTCCCGGGTGCGCGGCACGCGGCCTCGAGCAGCCGCAGGGGGAGCTCGGAGCGCAGGGCGTGCCGCAGTCCCGGGCCCTCGTCGAGGGCGAGTGCGGCCAGTCCGTAGAGGCCGTCGGCGAAACGGTCCTCCGCCGGGGCGTCCGCGGCGATCGCGCCCGCCAGTTCGGCGAAGGACTCCGCGAACCGGTCCCGGGCGCGCCGGCCGTACGGCGCGGCGGCCTCGGGCTCGGACCACAGCGGGGCCCGGTGCACGGCGCGGACGTGGGCGGGCAGGGCGCCGAGGCCGCCCTCGTCGAGCGCGGGGTCGGCGCACAGCGCGTACGCCTCGAACTCGTGGTCCGACAGGCCCCGTACGAGCCGGTCGCACCACACTCTTCCCTCGCCCGCGGCATACGGATAGCCGCCCTCGGCGAGCAGTGCGATACGCACGCGAACACCCCCTCGTCCTTACGCCGTGCCAGCTGCGACGCGCTGGTGGAAGGAAGGTATTCGGGGGTACGGGTGGTGCGGCGGACGGTTGTCCGCCGCACCACCGGAAGGGGTGAATGGGCGTAACTTTCCCCGGCGCGGAGCGTTCGAGGCGCTTAGGACGTGTGAGCGAGCTGGGGAACAGGCTGTTCCGGCGCCCCGTCCGCGGCGTGCGCGGTCTCCGTGGCCAGCTCGCGCCGCGCCCGGCGGCGTTCGGCCGCGCGCCGCGGATCGAGATCCGGTACGGCGGCCAGCAGGGCGCGGGTGTAGGGGTGGGCGGGGTTGGCGTACACCTCGTCCACGGGGCCCTCCTCCACCACCGCGCCGCGGCGCATCACCGCCACACGGTGGCTGACCTGGCGGACCACGGCCAGGTCGTGGGCGATGAAGACCAGCGACAGGCCGAGGTCGCGGCGGAGCTCCGCGAGCAGGGCGATGATCTGCGCCTGGGTCGTGACGTCCAGGGCGGACACCGGCTCGTCGCAGACGAGGAGCCGCGGCTCGGGCGCGAGGGCGCGGGCGATGCCCACGCGTTGGCGCTGGCCGCCGCTGAACTCGTGCGGGTAGCGGTGGTACGCGGCGGGGTCGAGGCCGACGCGTTCGAGCAGCTCGGTCACGCGGGCGCGCGCTTCCGCCTCCGCGGTGCCGGCCGCCCGGAGCGGGTCGGCTATCGAGTCGCCGATGCTGCGGCGGGGGTTGAGGGAGGAGGCGGGGTCCTGGAAGACCATCTGGACGTCGCGTCTGATGCGGGTGCGGGGGTCGCCGCGGTGGGCGATCGCGCCCGCGGTGGGCTCCAGGAGGCCGACGATCAGGCGGCCGAGGGTGGTCTTGCCGGAGCCGGACTCGCCGACGATGCCGAGGGCTTCGCCTTCGTGGAGGGTCAGGGTCACGGCCTCCACGGCCGTGGTGCGGGTGCGCCGTTGGCGGAACTCGTGGGTTACGTCCGTGAGTTCGAGCAGGGGTTCGCCGTCCCGGCGGGGGCGGCCTGCGGCCGCGTCGCGCCTGCGGCGCTCGGCCTCAGACGCCGGCCGGGCTTCATCGGCGCTGCGCGCCTCGGCCTCAAACGCCGGCCGGGCTGTAGGTGCCCCTCGCCCCTCGTCCCCGGGCGCCGGAACCGCCTGCTCGGCCCCGGACAAGATCCCGGCCGCCCCGGCCGGGATCCGGGGTACCGCCGCCAGCAGCGACGCCGTGTACGCCTCCGCCGGAGCGCCCAGTACCCGGGACACCGGGCCCCGTTCGACCGCGCGGCCGGCGCGCATCACCAGCAGGTCGTCCACGTTTCCCGCCGCCACGCCCAGGTCGTGCGTGACGAGCAGCAGGCCCATGCCGGTCTCCGCGCGGAGGTCGTGCAGGAGGTCCAGGATCTGGGCCTGGACCGTGACGTCCAGGGCCGTCGTCGGCTCGTCGGCGATCAGCAGCCGCGGCTCGCACGCCAGGGCCATCGCGATCAGGACCCGCTGCCGCATGCCGCCCGAGAACTCGTGCGGGCGCGAGCGGGCGCGGCGCACCGCGTCGGGGATGCCGACCCGGGTCAGGACCTCCGTCGCGCGGGCTCGCGCCGCCCGCCGCGTGGCGTCGTGGTGGACGCGGTAGACCTCGGCGATCTGGTCGCCGACCGCGTAGTACGGGTCGAGGGACGACAGCGGGTCCTGGAAGACCATCGCCGCCAGCCCGCCCCGCAGCCGGCGCAGCTGCGACTCGTCCGCCGACTGGACATCGACGTCCGCCACCCGGACCGCGCCGGACACCGCCGCCCCCGTGCCGCGGTGCAGCCCGAGCAGGGCGGCGGCGACCGTGGACTTGCCGGAGCCGGACTCGCCGACGATGCCGAGCGCGCCGCCGGGCGGCAGGGTCAGCGACAGGTCGTCGACCGCGCGGACCGTACGCCCCTCCCCCACCGGGAAGTCGACGGTCAGTCCGGATACGGAGACCAGGCTCATGCGAGGGCCACCCTTCGGTCGGCGAGTGCGTACAGCAGGTCGGCGACGACGTTCGCCAGGACCACGGCGGCCCCGATGACCAGGACCACGCCGACGACGACCGGCAGGTCGATGTCCCGGATGCTGTCGATGAGGGTCTTGCCGAGCCCCGGGATGCCGAAGAGCGACTCGGTGAGCACCGCGCCGCCCATCATCGTTCCGAGGTCGAGCGCGCTCAGCGCGACGACGGGCGGGACCGCGCCGCGCAGCGCGTGCCGGCCGACGACGGAGCGCTCGCCCACGCCGTACGCGCGGAAGGTGCGGATGTGGTCCTCGGCGAGGGTCTCCAGCGTCGCGGTGCGGGTGAGGCGGGCGTACTTGGCGCTCTCGAAGAGGCCGAGGGTCAGCCACGGCAGCAGCATGTTCCACGCCCACTGCTCGGGGTTCTCGGTGAGCGGGACGTACGACGGGAAGGGCAGCCACTGCAGATACGCGCAGACGGCCATCAGGAGCAGCAGCCCCAGGATGAACACCGGCATGCCCGTGCCCGCGAGGGTGAGCAGCGTCAGCCCCCGCTCGGTGAGCCCGCCGCGGCGGACCGCGGACAGCACGCCCGTACCGATGCCGATGACGAGCGCGACGGTCATCGCGCCGAAGGCGAGGGACGCCGTGGCGGGCAGCCGCTCCAGGATGAGCCCGGTGACCTCCTGGTCCGTCTGGTACGACAGGCCGAGGCACGGCGCGTCGCAGTGCAGCACGGCCGTACCGGTGGAGAAGTCGCGGCCCGCGAAGAGGCCCTGCAGGAAGTGCCCGTACTGGGCGTACACCGACTCGTCGAGCCCCAGCTGCGTGCGCACCTGGGCGACCTGCTGCGGGCTGCACTTCTCGCCGCAGGCGATCTTCGCCGCGTCGCCGGGGACGAGGTAGAAGAGCGCGTAGACGACGACGGACAGCACCAGCACCACGAGGACGGCGGCCGCCAGCCGCTGGATGAGATAGCGGGTCATACGGCCTTCCCCTTACGGACCTTGCGCGAGCCGAAGCCCGAGCCGAAGCGCGAGCCCAAACGCGAGCCGAAGCCCGAACCGGAGCGCGTCCCCACCCGCAGCCGGCTAGCCTCGCGCGGATCGAGCGCGCCGCGCAGCGCCTCGCCCAGCACGGTGAAGGCGAGCACGGTGACGAACAGCAGCGCGGACGGCAGCAGGACGTACGTCGGGTCCGCCCGGAACCACGTCTGCGCGCTGGACAGCATCTGCCCCCAGCTCGGCGTCGGCGGTTTCACACCGATGCCGAGGAACGACAGGGACGCCTCCGCGACGATGTTCGACGGCAGCAGGATCGAGGCGTACGTGACGACGGGCGCCGCCAGCGACGGCAGCAGCTCGCGCCGCGCCACCCGCCAGCGGCCGGAGCCGCCGAGCCGGGCGGCGGCCACGAAGTCGAGCTTCTTCAGGGTCAGTACCTGGGCCCGCACGACCCGCGAGGTGCCGCCCCAGCCGAGCAGCCCGAGGACGAGGACCAGCAGCAGCGGCCGCGGGAAGTCCTCGCTGACGACGGCGGTGAGCGCGATCGCGATGACGAGCATCGGCAGCGCCACCATCACGTCGGTGATCCGCCCCAGCAGCCCGTCGGCGAACCGGCTGCCCAGCCCCGCGGCGAGCCCGACCGCGATACCGATCGCGAGCTGCAGCACGGTGGCCCCGGCGGCGACGAGCAGCGAGATCCGGGCGCCGTACAGCAGCCGGACGAACAGATCGCGTCCGGTGCCCGGTTCGACGCCCAGCCAGTGGTCGGCGCTCACGCCGCCGAACGAGCCGAGCGGCACGCCGCCGCGGGCGGAGTCCACGAGGTCGTCGTGGAAGGCGTTCGGGGTCTGGCCCTCGAGGGCCGCGAGCAGCGGCGCCGCGAGGGCCAGCACGACGAGCAGCCCGAGCACGGCGGCCGCGGCGACGGCCGAGGGCCGCGACCGCAGCCGCCGCCACACGGACGCGGCGCCGGCGGGGGGGGGGGGGGGCGCGGGCGGGGGGGGGGGGGGGGGGGGGGGTGGGGGCGGCGTGCCAGCGGAAA
>NZ_JBFAXR010000065.1:0-47721 GCF_040680895.1 Streptomyces sp. NPDC051940
ACGCCCCCGCCCCAAACCCCCCCCGGCGGGGGACCCCCCCCCAAACCCCCCCGGGGGGCACCGCCCCCGGACCCCCGGGAGGGGCGGCGCGCCTCGGGCGGGGGTCGTGCGCCTGAAAGCCTTCTGGTGGCTCTGCCCCCGAACTCCCGGAAGGGGCTGCGGCGCAGGCGGGGCGCTCGCAGCGGAAGGGGGGTGCGGCCCCGCCGCCCGGCGCTTCCCCGCAGCGCACGGAGGCGCCGGCCCCCCGGCCCCGGGCCTCGCCCCGGCTCCCGGCCCTCCGGCCCCGGCCCCGGCTCCAGGCCCTCCGGCCCCGGCCCCTCGGGCCTCCGGCCCCGGCCCCCCGGCCCCCGGCCTCCGGCCCCCGGGCCTCCGGGCCTCCGGCCCTGGCCCTCGTCCCGCCCCTCGGCCCCGGTCTGCGCCCTGCGGCGGTCTCAGCGCAAAGTGAGTTCAAAAAGTGAATGAGGAATGTCCGAGTCGTGGGCGCATTGCCCTAATAGGTCCATGTTGACTTCAAGAGTTGAAGGAATAGTGTCGGAAAGGTTCCATCCTCGTTTCGGGAGTCATCGATGACGATCACCGCCCAGCCGACCGGCCCGGCGGCCCCGGCCGCCGGCCGCCCGCATCTGCGTCACGTCGTGTTCCTCGCCGCCGTCGCCGCGATGGGCGGTTTCCTCTTCGGCTACGACAGCTCCGTGATCAACGGCGCCGTCGAGGGCATCCGCGGCAGGTTCGACGTCGGCTCCGGGCTGCTGGCGCAGGTCATCGCCGTCGCCCTGATCGGCGCCGCCGTCGGCGCCACCGCCGCCGGGCGGCTCGCGGACCGGATCGGCCGGATCAGGGTGATGCAGATCGCCGCCGCGCTGTTCGCCGTGAGCGCGATCGGGTCCATGGTCCCGTTCGCGCTCTGGGACCTGGCAGCCTGGCGCACCCTCGGCGGCGTCGCCATCGGCATGGCCTCCGTGATCGCCCCCGCGTACATCGCCGAGGTCTCGCCCGCCGCGTACCGCGGCCGTCTCGCCTCCTTCCAGCAGGCCGCGATCGTGCTGGGCATCGCCGTCTCCCAGCTCGTCAACTGGGCCCTGCTCAAGCTCGCCGACGGCGACCAGCGCGGCAGCCTGCTGGGCCTGGAGGCGTGGCAGGTCATGCTCGGCGTGGCCGCGGTCCCGGCCGTCGTGTACGGCGTGCTGTCCCTGCGCATCCCCGAGTCGCCCCGCTACCTCATCGCCCAGGGCCGCACCGCCGACGCCCGCGCCGTCCTCGGCCGGGTCGAGGCGCCGGGTACGGACCTGGACGCCAAGCTCGCCGAGATCGACGGCCGGATGCGCAGCGAGCACAGGTCGACGTTCCGCGACCTGATCGGCCGGGCCGGACTGCTGCCGATCGTGTGGATCGGCATCGGGCTCTCCGTCTTCCAGCAGCTCGTCGGCATCAACGTGATCTTCTACTACAGCTCCTCGCTGTGGCAGTCCGTCGGCATCGACCCGTCGAGCTCGTTCTTCTACTCCTTCACCACGTCGATCATCAACATCATCGGCACCGTGATCGCGATGCTGTTCGTCGACCGGATCGGCCGCCGGCCGCTTGCCCTGATCGGCTCCGCGGGCATGGCGGTCACCCTTGGGCTCGCCGCCTGGGCGTTCTCGTACAAGAGCGGCTCCGGCGACGGCATCACGCTGCCCGACGCGCAGGGCACGGTCGCGCTCTTCGCGGCGCACGGCTTCGTGCTCTTCTTCGCGCTCTCCTGGGGCGTCGTGGTGTGGGTGATGCTCGGTGAGATGTTCCCGAGCAGGATCCGCGCCGCCGCGCTGGGTGTCGCCGCCTCCGCGCAGTGGGTGGCGAACTGGCTGATCACCGTCACGTTCCCGTCGCTGTCGGACTGGAACCTCTCCGGCGCGTACGTGATCTACACGGTCTTCGCCGTGCTCTCGGTCCCGTTCATCCTCAAGTGGGTGCCGGAGACCAAGGGCAGGGCGCTGGAGGAGATGGGCTGACCCCCGCGGCCCCGCCCGGGAGGCCCACCCGCAGCGCACCTTCCGCCACCAGACCCTAGGCTGGCCGCGTGGACTACCAGCCGCTGCTCGACGAGATCGCCGCGAAGGTGCGGTCCGAGGTCGGGCGCGGCGCCGTCGCCTCGTACATCCCCGCCCTCGCCTGCGTCGACATCGACCACTTCGGGATGGCCGTCGCCGACGTCGAGGGGCGCGTGGCCGGCGTCGGGGACTGGCGGCGGCCCTTCTCCGTGCAGAGCATCTCCAAGCTCTTCACGCTCGCCCTGGTCCTCGCCGAGCGCAAGGGCGAGCGTGAGCCCGACACCGAGCGCGAGACCGAGCCCGAGGGCGAGCCCGGGACCGAGGACCGAGGCAGCGAGGACATCTGGCGCCGCGTCGGGCGCGAGCCCTCCGGCAACCCGTTCAACTCCCTGGTGCAGCTGGAGTACGAGGACGGCATCCCCCGCAACCCGTTCATCAACGCCGGCTCCCTCGTCGTCACCGACCGGCTGCTCACCCTCACCGGCGACGCCCGCGGCGCGCTGCGCGCGTTCCTGCGCACCGAGTCCTGCAACCGCACCGTCGACTTCAACATCGCCGTCGCCGACTCCGAGGCCGAGCACGGCCACCGCAACGCCGCCCTCGCCCACTTCATGGCCGACTACGGCAATCTCGACAACGACGTCGCGGACGTCCTCGCCCACTACTTCTCCCAGTGCTCGATCGAGATGAGCTGCCGCGATCTCGCCCTGGCCGCCGGTTTCCTGGCCCGCCACGGGCTGCGCGGCGACGGCAGCCGGCTGCTGTCCGTACGGGCCGCGAAGCAGGTCAACGCCGTGATGCTGACCTGTGGCGCGTACGACGCGGCGGGGGAGTTCGCCTACCGGGTGGGCCTGCCCGGCAAGAGCGGTGTGGGCGGCGGCATCGTCGCCGTCGTGCCGGGGCGCTGCGCGGTCGCCGTGTGGAGCCCGGGCATCGACGAGCAGGGCAACTCCGTGGCGGGGGTGGCGGCGCTGGACCACTTCACGACGCTGACGGGGTGGTCGGTGTTCTGATCCCGCGGGTCAGGGCCCTTCCCCGCCCCCGGACTCTTCCCCGCTCCCGGACTCTTCCCCGCCGCCGGGCTCGTCCGCGTCCGTCAACTCCGCCAGCCGCCGTCGCAGTTCCGCCTCCGACTCCCGTACCCGCGTCAGCTCCACGCGCAGCCGTGCCAGCTCGCCGTACACCTCGATGAGGAAGGTGACCTTGGCGCGCAGCTCCCACGGATCCACCGGTTTGCCGAGGTAGTCGGCATCGCCGTGGGCGAGGCCCGCGGCCGTGCGGTCCGCGTCGTGGGGCATGCCGGTCAGGAAGAGGATCGGGATGTGCCGGGTCTGCTCCAGCCGTTTGAGCAGCGCCGCCGTCTGCAGTCCGTTGAGGCCGCCGGGCATCACCACGTCCATCAGGATGAGCGCGAACTGCCCCCGCAGCGCCGCCTTGAGGGCGTCCTCCCCGCTGGGCACGCTCACTATCTCGTGGCCGAGCGGCAACAGGGCGTAGGTCAGGGCGAGGACGCTGTCCGGGTTGTCGTCGACGACGAGTATCCTGCGCCGGCCGGTCATCTGTGCCCCAGGGTCTCTAACGGCTCGGCCCCAGGCTACGCGCGTCGCGCCGCCGCATCGCCGCCGGGGGGATGGTCCCGTACTTCCGGCGTACCGCGTCGCGAACGTGTCAATTCCCGCTTCTGCCACCGCTCCTCGTTAGACTCGGCCGATGTCCTCCATACGAGCGCGCAACGTGCGAGGTGACCGTTGAACGGACAGGACGTCACCGATGAGCAGTGGCGGGGCCTCGCCGAGGTGGTGCCGCTGCGTGGCAACGAATGGCCCTCCTGGACAGGGCACGAGACCCTCCCCGATGTGGAACCCGCCGAGGACGCACGGCGGTTCGTCGTCATCCGCTGCCAGTGCTTCGCCGACGCCCGGCAGGTCGCGGAGTATCTGATCGCGCAGATCCCGGTGCTGCTCGACCTCACGGTCGCGGAGCACGACGTGGCCAAGCGGATCCTCGACTTCGCCAGCGGCGTCACGTTCGGCATCCGCAGCACCATGCACCGCGTGGACCGCAACGTCTTCCTGCTGGCCCCGGTCGGCACCGAGGTGGAGCCGGTCGCGGGCCGCTGAGGGAACGGGGTCCGGGCGACGGGGCGGCCGGACCCGCACAGGGACCGAAGGACGAACCGCCGAAGGCACCCGTTCGGGCGACGCCTGACCTGGCGTAACGGTTCGGCGTACGGGGCGCTCACTAGCGTCTGCCCGCATGACCTCAGCCTCAGCCTCGGCCGTACCGCCCGAACTCCCCGGCCTCACCGAGCTGCGGCTGTCGGCCTTCAAGGGGCACCGCCGCCGCACCCTGCGCCTGGATCCCGTCACCGTGCTGGCCGGCAGCGGCAAGACCAGCGCGCTGCAGGCGTGCGAGGCGCTGGCGCGGATGGCCGGCGGCGACCAGCTCGACGAGTGCTTCGGCGCGGTGCCGGGCGGGGCCCGGGGCTGCATCCCGCGGCAGGCGCGGCCCGACGCGGGCGGGCGGCGCGGCTTCCGGATCGGCGTCAGCGCGGGCGGGCCGCTGGGCGAGGTGCGGCTCGACGTCGCCGTACAGGCCGAGCCGGAACTGCGGATCGTCGGCGAGCGGTTGACCGGGGCCGGGCACCAGCTGTTCTCCACCGCGCTGCGCGACCCGGGCCGGCGCCAGGTGCAGGCCGGGTGGCGTACGGCCGGGGCGGTGCCCGTCACCCGGGCGCCGCTGCCCGACGACCGGCTGGGCACCGCGCTGCTCCCGCTGCGGGTGGCGGGGCGTACGGAGGGAGAGCGGCTGGTGCTGGCCGCCGCGGAGCAGGTGGTGGTCGCGCTGCGGTCCCTGTTCCCCTGCGAGCCGCGCCCGGCCGCGATGCGCGCCCCGGTGCTCCCCGACGCCGGGGCGCTGCTGCCGGACTGCGGCAACCTCGCCGGGGTGCTGCGCCGGGTCCGCGACGCGTGCGCCACGCGGCACGGGCTGCTCGTCGACGCGGTACGGGACGGGTGCGGCGGCCGGGTGTACGACGTGTGCGCCGAGGAGTTGCCCGGGGGAGCGGTGCGCGCCGTGCTCGACCGGGGTGACCCGTACGGGTGTTCACCGCTGGAGGACCTCGGCGACGGGGAACTGCGGTACGTGGCGCTGGCCCTGGTCCTGCTCTCCGGCCCCGAGGTGCGGGCCGTGGAGCCGGACGCGGAGACCCCCGGGTCCTGCCCCGCGCTGACGGTGCTGGCCGACGGCCTCGACCGCGCCCTCAGCACCGGCCAGCACACGGCGCTGCTGCGGCTCGCCGCCCGGACGGCTGCCGGCGGGCGGGTGCGGCTGCTCGGCGCGGTCGCCGCGGCGGGGGAGGCGCGTACGGTGCGCGGGATCACGGTGGTAGACCTGGGGCATGACGAACCTTGACGTGCCGGCCCTGCAGCAGCGGCTGGTGGACTTCGCGGCCGCGCGGGACTGGGAGCAGTACCACACGCCGAAGAACCTGGTGGCCGCGCTGAGCGTGGAGGCGTCCGAGCTGGTGGAGATCTTCCAGTGGCTCACGCCCGAGGAGTCCGCGCGGGTGATGGACGACCCGGACAGCGCGTTCCGGGTGACGGACGAGGTCGCGGACGTGCTGGCGTATCTGCTGCGGCTGTGCACCGTCCTGGACGTCGATCCGCTCGAGGCGCTGGCGGCGAAGATCGAGCGCAACGAGCTGCGCTTCCCGGCGCGATGAGCGCGCCGGAGTCCCTGGCCGCCGCGCTCGCCGGCCGGGTGGTGATCCTCGACGGCGGTCTGTCGAACCAGCTCGAGGCCCAGGGCTGCGACCTCTCCGACTCGCTGTGGTCGGCGCGGCTGCTCGCCGACGCGCCCGGGCAGATCGAGGCGGCGCACGCGGCGTACGCGCGCGCCGGGGCACAGGTGCTGATCACGTCCAGCTACCAGGCGACGTACGAGGGCTTCGCCCGGGCCGGCATCGGCCGCGAGCGGGCGGCCGAACTGCTGACCCTCAGCGTGGCGCTGGCGCGCCGGGCCTCGTCCCCCGGCGGCTGGGTCGCCGCCTCCGCCGGGCCGTACGGGGCGATGCTCGCCGACGGCAGCGAGTACCGCGGCCGGTACGGGCTGAGCGTGCGCGAGCTGGAGCGCTTCCACCGGCCGCGGCTGGAGACCCTGGCCGCCGCGGGGCCGGACGTGCTGGCGCTGGAGACGGTGCCCGACATCGACGAGGCGGAGGCGCTGCTGCGCGCGGCCTCGGGGCTCGGGGTGCCCGTGTGGCTGTCGTACACCGTGGCGGGTGGCCGCACCCGCGCGGGCCAGCCGCTGGACGAGGGGTTCGCGCTGGCGGCGGGCAACGACCAGGTGCTCGCGACGGGCGTCAACTGCTGCGCACCCGGGGACGTACCGGAGGCCGTCGCGACGGCGGTGGCGGTGACGGGCAGACCGGCGGTGGCCTACCCGAACAGCGGCGAGGACTGGGACGCGACCGCCCGCTCCTGGCACGGCAGCGCGTCGCACCCCCTGACCGCGGCCCGCGCGTGGCGCGCGGCGGGCGCACGCCTGATCGGCGGCTGCTGCCGGGTGGGCCCGGCGGAGATCAACCGCCTCGCGGCGGCGCTGACGACGCAGCCCCCGCCGGAGGTCAGCCCGTGAACCCGCCGCCGCCAGGCGTCAGCCACTGAACCCCCGCCAGGCGTCAGCCCGTGAACCCGCCCTCGGCGAGCAGCTTGTCGATACGCGCCCGGTGCGCGGCCTCCCACGCGTCGAGGCTCTCCGCGGCCTCCTTCGCCAGCTTCGCCCGGGCGTCGGCCAGCACCTGCTCCCGCCGCGCCGACGGCACGACGACGACGCCCTCCTCGTCCGCCACGACGACGTCGCCCGCGTGCACGGTCACGCCGCCGCAGCGCACGGGCCCGTCGAAGGACGTCACCGCGGCCTTGGTGCCCGGGATGGGGATGACGCCCCGCGCGTGGACGGGGAAGCCCATCTCCCGTACCTCGGCGAGATCCCGGATCACCCCGTCCAGCACGAACCCCGCGATGCCCCGGCGCTGGGCGACGGCGCAGACGTTGCCGCCGGCGAGCGCGTGGTCGAGGTCGCCGGACTCCACGACGATCACGGATCCCGGCGCCGCGCGGTGGATCGCGGCGTGCAGCATGAGGTTGTCGCCGGGCGGGCAGCGCACGGTGAACGCCGGCCCCGCGAGCCGGGGCGCGGACGGCCACAGCGGGCGGATGCCGATGTCCATCACCTGGGTGCGGCCCAGCAGGTCGGCGAGGGTCGTCGGGGGGATCTCCCGGAAAGCGTTCATGTGTGTCCTCCGTTCGGCGCGTGCACGGTAACACCCGCCGAACGGACCGGCTCCTGACAGATGAGCAAGCGCTTAGTAAACTCGGGTACGCCACCGTCCGAGGGAGAACCCGATGACCGCTCCGCAGGCCGAAGCCTTCTACGTCCGCGAGGACCGGGACCGGTTCCTGTCCACGCCCTACACCACGGGCCCGTGGGACCCGAAGGCGCAGCACGCGGGGCCGCCCGCGGCGCTGCTGGGCCTGGCGGTCGAGGACCGCCCGGGGCGGCGCGAGGAGCTGCGCGTCGCGCGGATGTCGTACGAGATCATGCGCCCCGTGCCGATCGCCCCGCTGACCGTGGCCACGCGGGTGATACGCGAGGGGCGCAACGTGGAGCTGGTCGAGGCCGTGCTGACCCCCGACGGCGGTCCCGAGGTCATGCGGGCGACCGCGCTGCTGGTCAAGGCGTCGCCGGACTCCGTCCCCGAGGTGCTGCCCGGGCCCGAGGTGCCGGGGCCGCAGGAGGCGACGCACACCGGCTTCTTCCCGCTGGCGTGGGACCAGGGCTACCACACCGCCATGGAGCTGCGCTTCACCTCCGGCGCCTTCCTCGAACTCGGGCCCGCCACGGCCTGGTTCCGGATGCGGCTCCCGCTCGTGGCGGGCGAGGAGATCCGCCCGCTCAGCCGCGTCCTGACGGCCGCGGACTCCGGCAACGGCATCAGCGCCGCGGTCGACTTCTCCCGCTACGTCTTCGTCAACGCCGACCTCACCGTGAACGTCCACCGCCACCCCCAGGGCGACTGGGTGTGCGTCGACGCCCGGACGAGCGTGGACGGCGCGGGCATCGGCCTGGCGGAGGCGGGCCTGCACGACGAGAAGGGGCCGCTCGGGCGCAGCACGCAGACGCTGTACGTGGGACCGCGGCGCTGAACGGCGGGCGGGGCGGGCCGCGTTGCCGGTCGCGCTGCAACCCTTCGCCCCTGCCGCGCGTCACACCGGCATGCCGAGATTCCGCGCCCCCGCGGCGCTGTGCGCACTGGCCGCCGCCGTCCTGCTCGTGACCGGCTGCGGCGGGAAGCTCCCCGATCCCGGCGGCACCGAGGGGTTCGGGGCCGCCGTCGACCCCGACGCGCGCATGCGCGAGGTGGCCGCCGCCTGGGAGGGCACCGAGGTCGCCCGCAACTGGCGTGACGGCTACTACCCCCTCGGGGAGGCGGAGGTGCTGCCCGAGGGGGCCTGGCGCAACGGCGACGACAAGATCGCCCACCTCGAGCGCCGATTCGTGCTGCGCGGCCCGCAGCCTCCGAAACCGCCCGCGCGCGCCGAGATCCGCTGGGACGACGGGAAGGCGCTCCAGACCGCCGTGCTCCCGGTGGAGAGCCTCTACCCGCTGGCCGAGGAGGGCTCCGGCGGTACGAAACCGCTCGTCATCACCCGTGTCGAACTCGGCGAGATACCCATGGCCACCAGCCGGGGCCCGGCCCGTGTCCCCGCCTGGCTGCTGACCGTCGAGGGCTACGCCACGCCGATCCAGCGGTCCGCGGTCGACGCGTCCGACCATCCCGAGGCCCCGGTGAAGGCGCTGGACGGCTGGGACAGTCTGGAGGAGGTGCGCAACGTACGGCCGTACTCCGCGGACAGCCGCACGCTGACGGTCGACGTCCTCCACGGCGCCTGCGACAAGGGGCCCAGGGCGTACCTCCTCGAGACCGGGCGGACCGTGGTCGTGCGCGGAGACGTCGAGTCCAGGGATCCGGGCCCCTGCGAGGCAAGCCTCCACTCCACACCCGTGACCGTCGAACTCACCGCCCCCGTCGGCGACCGGATCCTGCTCGACGCCGTCACCGGACTGCCCCTGTCCACGGACCGGCCGCGGGGCTGAGCGGGCCGGCCCCGGGCGGAGGACCCCGGGAGGCCCGAGCCCGGCCATATTCCCTGGCCAGAACCTGGGTGCACAGGAATACTCGGCGGTATGTTCCTGACGATCTCGACCACCGGCACAGCCGCGCACCCGGCCACCGACCTGGGCTTCCTCCTGCACAAGCATCCGGCGAAGGCCCAGTCCTTCTCCACCGCGCAGGGCACCGCCCACGTCTTCTACCCGGAGGCGGCGGAGCACCGCTGCACGGCCGCGCTGCTGCTGGAGGTCGATCCCGTCGCCCTGGTGCGGCGGGGCAGGGGCAAGGGCCGGGGCGGCGCCCCGGACTCCGCGCTCGCGCAGTACGTCAACGACCGCCCGTACGCGGCCGGCTCCCTGCTCGCCGTAGCCCTCAGCACGGTCTTCAAGTCCGCGCTGCGCGGCGTCTGCGCCCAGCGCCCCGAGCGCGCGGCCCGGCCGCTGCCGCTGCGCGTCGAGGTGCCCGTCGTGCCCGCGCGCGGCGGCGCGGACCTGGTACGCCGGCTCTTCGAGCCCATGGGCTGGCGGGTCACCGCCGAGCCCGTGCAGCTCGACCCCCGCTTCCCGGAGTGGGGCGAGTCGCGCTACGTCTCCCTCCTCCTGGAGGGCGAACTGCCGCTCTCCGCCGCCCTGCGCCACCTGTACGTCCTGCTCCCCGTCCTCGACGACGCCAAGCACTACTGGGTCGCCCCGGACGAGGTCGACAAGCTGCTGCGTGCGGGCGAGGGCTGGCTGGAGGACCACCCCGAGCAGAAGCTGATCACCGCCCGTTACCGCTCCCGCCGCTGGTCCCTGGCGCGTGAGGCCATGGAGCGGCTGGAGCTGGCCCGGCTCGCCGAGGCGGACGACACCGAGGCCGAGGAGCTGGACAACGCCGTCGACGAGAGCGTCGACACCGAGGAGAAGCCCGTACCGCTGGCCGCCCAGCGCCGCGAGGCGATCAGCGGCGCGCTGCGGGCGGCCGGCGCGGCCCGCGTGCTCGACCTGGGCTGCGGGCAGGGCCAGCTGGTCGGCGAGCTGCTGAAGGACGTCCGCTACACCGAGGTCGTCGGCGTGGACGTGTCCGTGCGCGCGCTGAACGTCGCCGCCCGCAGGCTCCGGCTGGAGCGGATGGGCGAACGCCAGGCGGGCCGCGTGCGGCTGCTCCAGGGCTCGCTGACGTACACCGACGCCCGGCTGAAGGGGTACGACGCCGCCGTGCTCAGCGAGGTGATCGAGCACCTCGACCTGCCGCGGCTGCCCGCGCTGGAGTACGCGGTGTTCGGCTCCGCCCGCCCGCACACGGTGATCGTCACCACGCCGAACGTCGAGTACAACGTCCGCTGGGAGACCCTCCCCGCGGGGCACAGCCGGCACTCGGACCACCGCTTCGAATGGACCCGGGCGGAGTTCGCCGACTGGGCGCAGGCCGTCGCCGCCCGGCACGGCTACGCCGTGGCGTACCGGCCGGTGGGCCCGGACGACCCGGAGGTCGGACCGCCCACGCAGATGGCGGTGTTCACCCTGGCCGGCGACACCGCGACGACCACCACCACCACCACGAACCAGAAGGAGGCCGCCGCATGACCACCCACCGCACCGTCGCCGTGCCCGACCTCTCCCTCGTCGTGCTCGTCGGCACGACCGGCTCCGGCAAGTCCACCTTCGGCCGCCGCCACTTCAAACCCACCGAGGTCGTCTCCTCGGACTTCTGCCGGGGACTGGTCGCCGACGACGAGAACGACCAGTCGGCGAGCAGCGACGCCTTCGACGTCCTGCACTACATCGTCGGCAAGCGCCTCGCCGCCGGCCGCCTCACCGTCGTGGACGCCACCAACGTCCAGCCGGAGTCCCGCCGTCAGCTGGTCGCGATCGCCCGCGAGCACGACGTCCTGCCCGTCGCGATCGTCCTCGACGTCCCCGAGCACGTCTGCGCCGAGCGCAACGCCGCCCGGCCCGACCGGGCGGACATGCCGAAGCACGTCATCCCGCGCCAGCGCCGCGAGCTGCGCCGCTCCCTGCGCGGGCTGGAGCGCGAGGGCTTCCGCAAGGTGCACGTGCTGAAGGGCACCGAGGAGATCGACGCCGCCGAGGTCGTGCTGGAGCGCCGCTTCAACGATCTGCGGCACCTCACCGGCCCGTTCGACATCGTCGGCGACATCCACGGCTGCGCGGGCGAACTGGAGTCGCTGCTGGCGAAGCTGGGTTACGTCGACGGCGTCCACCCCGACGGCCGTACGGCGGTCTTCGTCGGCGACCTGGTGGACCGCGGCCCCGACACCCCCGGCGTCCTGCGGCGGGTGATGGGGATGGTGGCGTCCGGCAGCGCGCTGTGCGTGCCCGGCAACCACGAGAACAAGCTGGGCCGCTGGCTGAAGGGCCGCAAGGTGCAGCTCACCCACGGACTGCCGGAGACCGTCGAGCAGCTGGAGCGCGAGGACGACGAGTTCCGCGAGCGGGTACGGGAGTTCATCGACGGCCTCGTCAGCCACTACGTGCTGGACGGCGGCAGGCTCGTCGTCTGCCACGCCGGCCTGCCCGAGAAGTACCACGGCCGCACCTCCGGCCGCGTCCGCAGCCACGCGCTGTACGGCGACACCACCGGCGAGACCGACGAGTTCGGCCTGCCCGTGCGCTACCCGTGGGCGGAGGACTACCGCGGCCGGGCGGCCGTGGTCTACGGCCACACCCCGGTGCCGCAGGCGAGCTGGCTCAACAACACCATCTGCCTGGACACCGGTGCCGTCTTCGGCGGCAGGCTGACCGCGCTGCGCTGGCCGGAGCGGGAGCTGGTCGACGTACCCGCGGAGAAGGTCTGGTACGAGCCGGTCAAGCCGCTCACGACGGAGGCCCCCGGCGGGCTCGACGGCCGGCCGCTGGACCTGGCGGACGTGCACGGCAAGCGGATCGTGGAGACCCGGCACATGGGCCGGCTCGCCGTCCGCGAGGAGAACGCGGCGGCGGCGCTGGAGGTCATGAGCCGCTTCGCGGTCGACCCGCGGCTGCTGATGTACCTGCCGCCGACGATGGCGCCCACGGCGACGTCCGAGGTGGAGGGGTATCTGGAGCACCCGGCGGAGGCGTTCGCGGCGTACCGGGCCGACGGTGTGCGCGAGGTCGTGTGCGAGGAGAAGCACATGGGCTCGCGGGCGGTCGCGCTGGTGTGCCGGGACGACGCGGCGCGGTTCGGCGTCGGGGACGTGTCCGGTGCGCTGTACACCCGTACGGGCCGGCCCTTCTTCGACGACCCGGCCGTGACCGAGGAGGTGCTCGGCCGCGTGCGGACGGCGATCGGGACCGCCGGCCTGTGGGACGAACTCGGCACTGACTGGCTGCTGCTGGACGCGGAGCTGCTGCCCTGGTCGCTGAAGGCGTCGGGCCTGCTGCGCCACCAGTACGCGGCCGTCGGCGCGGCCTCCCGCACGGTCTTCCCGGGCGCGCTCTCGGCCCTCGAGGCCGCGGCGGAGCGGGGCGTGGACCTGGGCGGTCTTGCGGACCGGCAGCGGGAGCGGTCGGCGGACGCGGCGGCGTTCACCGAGGCGTACCGCCGCTACTGCTGGAGCACGGAGGGCCTCGACGGGGTGCGCCTCGCGCCGTTCCAGGTGCTGGCGTCGCAGGGCCGCAGCCACGCCGCGGTCCCGCACCACCGGCAGCTGGCGTGGCTGGACCGGCTCGTGTCGGCGGACGGCAGCGGTCTGCTGCGCCGTACGGAGCGGCTCGTCGTCGACACCCACGACGAGGAGTCCGTCGCGGCCGGCGTCCGGTGGTGGCTGGACCTCACCGAGGCGGGCGGTGAGGGCATGGTCGTCAAACCGCTCGCGGCGCTGGTGCGCGGCGGGGAGGGCGACCGCCTCGTCCAGCCCGGCATCAAGTGCCGGGGCCGCGAGTACCTCCGGATCATCTACGGCCCGGAGTACACGCGCCCCGACAACCTCGCCCGCCTGCGGCAGCGCTTCCTGGGCCACAAGCGCTCCCTGGCCCTGCGGGAGTACGCCCTGGGCCTGGAGGCCCTGGACCGGCTCGCGGACGGCGAACCGCTGTGGCGCGTCCACGAGGCGGTGTTCGCGGTGCTGGCGCTCGAGTCGGAGCCGGTGGACCCGCGGCTGTGACGGCGCGGGCCCCTCGTCCGGCGAGGGGCGCGCGGCCGGACCGCGGTACGGGCCTCAGCCCTGGTACACCATCGTGCACAGCAGCGTCTCGCCGTCGTCGAGCGTCCACGACCAGTACTGCGTCTGGTCGTTCTGCACGCGTCTGCAGAGGCTGGGGTCCGTGCCCTTGGACGTGTTGTAGACGCCGGTGATGTGCATGACCTGGTTGTACGGGACCGGGACCTTCTTCGCCGTGCAGTCGACGGCGGTCATCGGGCCCATGTCCACGATGCGGTTGTTCTCCTGGATCGCCAGGAAGCAGCCGCCCACGTGGTAGATCCGCCGCAGGCACAGCTGGACCGACTCGCCCGTGGACACCGACTGGTACGTCCACACGCCGTTGTTGTCGCTGGTCGAGCAGCCTCCGCTGGTGCCGGTGACCTGGACCAGGGCGTCCTCGCTCCGGCACGAGACCGGGTCCGGGGGCGTGTCGTGGCTCCAGCGCCACTCGGTCTTGCCGCCGTTGCCGGTGTCCCAGACGGCGAGGCAGGATCCGGACGCCACGGCCCGGAACGCGTCCGCGGTCGGGTCGGAGGCCGGCGTGGTGACGTCCCCGCCGGGATCGGACCCACCGCCGCTGCTGCTACCGCTGCTGTCGTCGGTGGCGCCCGTGCTGCCGGTGTCGAAACTCGAGCTGGGGCTCGGGGAGCCGCCTGCCGAGTCGTCGTCGCCGCCGTCGTCACCGCCGCCGGGGAGGGAGAGGGCGACGATGATCGTGATGATCACGGAGATGGTGACGCTGATGGCGGCTATCAGCCCGTTGTTGGGCCCGCCGGCGGAAGGTCCGGGCGGTCCGGGCGGTATCGGGGGAGTGGGGCCGTACGGCGGTCCGCCCGGCGGCCCGGGCGGCGGGACCTCGGGCGGGCCGAAGCCGCCTCCCGGCCCGGGACCGTAGTCGCCGCCGGGCGGCGGGCCGAATGAGTTGCTCACGGTGTCCCCCCGTAACTCGCCTCTACGTGGCCCCGCATGCTATCGAGCACGTGTGCCAAGTGCCCCGCCGGGTTCGTATCAGAAGGGCATCACCCGCGAGTTGAACGACAGCAGCGCCACCTGCTCCGGGGCCGTGAGGCGCAGCTCCGTCAGCGCCCCGTTGCGGATCTCGGGGAGCTGGCGGCGGTACTCGCCGGCCGGCATGCCCAGCAGCTCGCTCAGCACCAGCCGCATCAGCGTCCCGTGCCACACCACCAGCACGCGCTGCCCGGGGTGCGCCGACGCGATCCGCCACAGCGCGGCCGTACCGCGGCGGATCGCCGCCCGCGGATCCTCCTCGCCGGGCAGCGGATGCGCGACGGGGTCCGCCTCGAACGCGGCCACGGCCTCGGGCGCGTCGACGGCCACCTCGGCGAGCGTACGACCCTCCGCCGTACCGAAGTCGAGCTCGATCAGCCCCTTGTCGACCTGGAGGTCCACGCCCGCCGACCGGGCCGCGGGCTCCGCCGTCGACCGCGCCCGTGACAGCGGCGAGCACCACACGGCGTCCAGTTCCGCCTTCCCGGCCCACTGGCCGAGCGCCTCCGCCTGCCGCAGCCCGAGGTCGGTCAGCCCGATGTCGCTGACGCCGGCGTAGCGGTTGCCTTCATGCCAAACGGTCTCGCCGTGCCGCGCGAGGAAGAGAGTCGTCACGCTTGTCACGGTAGTCGACGGCCCGTTACGCGCAGGCGCCCACCGGCGCTGTGTCGCCCGCCCCGAGCAGGGCGGCGACCTCGTCCAGCACCGCCCCGACCCCGTCCGCCACCTCGGGCGTCACGGTGAACTCCCCGTCCGTCCCGATCCGGTCCTCGATCCCCGGCACCGACAGCGAGGCCCCGGCCGCCCGCATCCCGAGCCGCTCCAGCACGGGCCGCAGCATCGCGACGGCGGGCGCGCCGCCGGAGCTGCCGACGCTGTAGCTGACCAGCCCCACGGGCTTGTCCCGCCACTCGGCGTACAGATGGTCGAGCGCGTTCTTCAACGGCGCGCTGAAGGCGCCGTTGTGCATCGGCATGACGAACACGAACGCGTCGGCCGCGGAGACCAGGGCGCTCCACTCCCGGGTGCTGCGGTGGACGTACCGCCCGTCGGCGGGATGCTCCGGCTCGGCCAGCAGCGGCAGCCCCACCTCGCGCAGGTCGACCAGGGTGACGTCGGGCCCGGCCGGATGCCGCCGGGCCCGGTCGGCGACCCAGTGGGCGAGCGGCCGCCCGCTGGAGCCGGACCTGATGCTGGCGGAGACGACGTACAGACGGCTCATCGGACACGTCCTTCGAGGGTCGGGGGAGTGGGGGCGAGGCTGAACACGCGCAGCGTCCACTGCGCCAGCGGGCCGATGGCCAGCGCGAAGAGGACGGTGCCCGCGCCGACCGTGCCGCCGAGCAGCCAGCCCGCGGCGGTCACCGCGAGCTCCAGGGCGGTACGGACCACGCGGACGGAGTGGCCGCGGCGGGCGAGCCCGGTCATCAGCCCGTCGCGCGGCCCCGGGCCCAGCCCGGCGCCGATGTAGAGGCCGGTGGCCAGGGCGTTGACCGCGATGCCGAGGAGCAGCAGGGCCGTCCGGGCGGCCCAGGCGCCGTCCGGTGGTACGGGCAGCACGTGCAGGCCCGTGTCCGCGACGAACCCGACCACGACGACGTTGGCGACGGTCCCGGGACCCGGCCGCTCGCGCAGCGGTATCCAGGCCAGCAGGACCAGCGCGCCCACGCCGTTCACCACCCAGCCGAAGGGCAGCCCGGTGCTCCGTGCCAGCCCCTGGTGCAGCACGTCCCACGACGGCAGCCCGAGCCCGGCCCTGACCAGCAGCGCGATGCTCAGCCCGAACAGCACGAGCCCGCCGCCCAGTTGGGCCGTACGCCGGAGGGGCCGCCCGGGCGCCGGAGATAGTTGACGTGTCACGCATATGACCGTACGACCAAGGTGGATGACATGTCAACCAAACCGCTACCCTGGACCCCATGACCATCGACGACGACCCCGTGACCGCCGGCCCGAACTGGCTCACCGACTCCGAGCAGCGCGCCTGGCAGGCGTACCGGCGGATGTTCCTGCTGCTCAACGCCCAGCTCGCGCGCGAACTGAGCCGGGACAGCGGGCTCTCCGAACCGGACTACGACGTGCTGTCCACCCTCGGCGACAGTCAGGGGCACCGGCGCCGGATCAGTGAGCTGGCCGACCGGATGCTGTGGTCCCGCAGCCGGCTCTCCCACCACCTCGCCCGGATGGAGCGGCGCGGCCTCGTCCGCAAGGAGGGCAGCGCGGACGACGGCCGCGGCGCCGTGGTCGTGCTGACCGGCGAGGGGCTGCGCACCCTGCGGGCCGCGGCCCCGCGGCACGTGGAGTCCGTACGCCGGCACTTCATCGACCTCCTCACGCCCGAGGAGGTCGACGCCTTCGCCCGGATCGGCGAGCGGGTCGTGGGCGGCCTCACCGACTGACGGCGGCCGCACGGTCTGACGTGCGGCCTCACCGGCGAAGCGACGAAGCGGAGTGAAAACCGATCAGCCGTGGCATCGTGAGGGCATGACTGCGCGCTCCGAACGCACAGAACGTCGATTCCGGGTCGACTCCGAGGCGGGGCGCCTGCGCCGCGTCATCCTGCACCGGCCGGACCTCGAACTCAAACGCCTCACGCCCAGCAACAAGGACGCCCTCCTCTTCGACGACGTGCTGTGGGTGCGCCGCGCCCGCGAGGAGCACGACGGCTTCGCGGACGTGCTGCGCGACCGCGGTGTCGAGGTGCACCTGTTCGGCGACCTGCTCACCGAGAGCCTCGGCGTCCCCGAGGCGCGCGCCCTGGTGCTCGACCGGGTCTTCGACGAGAAGGAGTTCGGCCCGCTGGCCACGGACAAACTCCGCGCCGCCTTCGACGGACTGTCCTCCCGGGAGCTGTGCGAGGCCCTCGTCGGCGGGATCACCAAGCGCGAGTACCTGGCCGCCTTCGACGAGCCCACCTCGGTCCGCTTCCACGTGATGGACCCGGACGACTTCCTGCTCGGCCCCCTGCCGAACCACATCTTCACCCGCGACACCTCCTGCTGGGTGTACGACGGGGTGTCGATCAACGCCATGAAGTGGCCGGCGCGCCAGCGCGAGACCGTGCACTTCGAGGCGATCTACCAGCACCACCCGCTCTTCCGCGACGCGGGCTTCCGGATCTGGTCCACCGGCCAGGAGGACTACCCCTCCACCATCGAGGGCGGCGACGTCCTGGTCCTCGGCAACGGCGCCGTCCTCATCGGGATGAGCGAGCGCACCACGCCGCAGGCCGTCGAGATGCTCGCCCGCGGACTGTTCCAGGCCGGCTCCGCCCGGACGATCGTGGCCCTGGACATGCCGAAGCGGCGGGCGTTCATGCATCTGGACACCGTGATGACGATGGTGGCCGCCGACACCTTCACCCAGTACGCGGGCCTCGGCATGCTCCGCTCGTACACCATCGAGCCCGGCTCGGGCGGCGACGGGCTGAAGGTCACCGACCACCCGCCGGAGCACATGCACCGCGCGATCGCCTCCGCCCTGGGGCTGGACGGCATCCGCGTGCTCACCGCCACCCAGGACGTCCACGCCGCCGAGCGCGAGCAGTGGGACGACGGGTGCAATGTGCTCGCCGTCGAGCCGGGCGTCGTCATCGCGTACGAGCGCAACGCCACGACCAACACCCATCTGCGCAAGGAGGGCATCGAGGTGATCGAGATCCGGGGCAGCGAGCTGGGCCGGGGGCGGGGCGGTCCGCGGTGCATGAGCTGTCCGGTCGAGCGTGATCCTGTATAGTGATGCGCTCATTCGCATAATCATCGGACACCTGGGAGCCCCCGCCATGGCGATAGACCTCACCGGCCGCCACTTCCTGAAGGAACTGGACTTCACCGGCGACGAGATCCGCCAGCTGGTCGGCCTGGCGGCGCAGCTCAAGGCCGCAAAGGCGATGGGCGCCGAGGACCGGTTGCTGGCCGGGAAGAACATCGCCCTGGTCTTCGAGAAGACCTCCACCCGTACCCGTTGCTCCTTCGAGGTCGCCGCCGCGGACCAGGGCGCCGCCACGGTCTACCTCGACCCCGCGGGCTCGCAGTTCGGCCACAAGGAGTCCGTGAAGGACACCGCCCGCGTCCTCGGCCGGATGTTCGACGCGATCGAGTTCCGGGGCTCGTCCCAGGCGGACGTGGAGGAGCTGGCCGCGTACGCCGGCGTGCCCGTCTACAACGGGCTCACCGACGACTGGCACCCCACCCAGATGCTCGCCGACGTCCTCACCATGACCGAGCACTGCCCGAAGCCCCTGGCGGAGCAGACGCTGGCCTACCTCGGCGACGCCCGCTTCAACATGGGCAACTCCTACCTGGTCACCGGCGCCCTGCTCGGCATGGACGTGCGGCTGGTCGCGCCCAAGTCGTACTGGCCCGCCGACGCGGTCGTCGCCGAGGCCCGCCGCGTCGCCGAGTCCACCGGCGCGCGGATCACCCTCACCGAGGACGTCGCGGAGGGCGTGGCCGGCGCGGACTTCCTCGCCACCGACGTCTGGGTCTCCATGGGCGAGCCCAAGGAGGTCTGGGACGAGCGCATCGCGGCCCTGGCCCCGTACGCCGTGACCATGGACGTCCTGCGCGCCACCGGCAACCCGGACGTGAAGTTCCTGCACTGCCTCCCCGCCTTCCACGACCTCGGCACGGCCGTGGGCCGCGAGATCCACGCCCGGCACGGCCTGACGTACCTGGAGGTCTCCGACGAGGTCTTCGAGTCCGCGCACTCCGTCGTCTTCGACGAGGCCGAGAACCGCATGCACACGATCAAGGCGCTGCTGGTCGCAACGCTCACCTGAGCCGTTGACCCTGCCCCTGGGGCGATCGGCGTCTTCGCGCGCCGCTCACGGCTGTCGCACAAGGCGCTGCGCCTGTACGACCCGCAGGGCCTGCTGGTCCCGGCCGAGGCCGACCCGTACAGCGGCTACCGCCGGCTCGACATGCCGCCGGCCGAGGCGCGCGAGCTGCTCGCCGCGCCGGCCCCCGGACGACGAGGTGTGCGACGTGGCGTTCCCCGTGGAATGAGGGGGGTTCGGGTCAGACGGCGGTGGGGAGGCGGAACCAGACCGCCTTGCCGTGCGGGGTGGGGCGGCAGCCCGCGGCGGCGCTGAGGGTGCGGATGAGGAGCAGCCCGCGGCCGTTCTCGCACAGCTCCTCGACCGGCTCCGGGGCGCTCTGCCGCAGCATCTCGAACGGCGACGCCGCCGCCTGCAGCGGCACGGTCAGCCCGGGCACGGGCTCCGGGGCGCCGTCCTGCACCTCGATCCGGAATCCGGCGGGCAGCAGCTCCACGACCAGCCGCACCGGCGTCCCGGCCGGCGTGTGCAGCACGGCGTTCGCCACCAGCTCGGCCGTGAGCAGCTCGGCGGTGTCCGGATCCCCGCCCTCCGGCGCGACCTCGGCCAGCACGTCCCGGATCAGCGCCCGGGCGATCGGAACCGCGGCGGCGGAGTGCGGCAGCTCGATGCTCCACAGGGTCCGCTGGGCTGTGCCGGCGTACTGCATGACGGTCATCCGTTCCTCTGTGCGGCGCTCGCGTGCCCGTCCACCGTAAACGGTCCCCGGCACCGCTGAGCAGGGCCGTAGGTAGCCCACACCGGTGCCGTGTGGCGTACGCCACTCGGGACCTTCGGCGGGTTTCACCCGGCGCGAGCCTGTGCGGCGCACACCCCACCGTGCGTTTGGCGCCCCTGCCGCACCACTCGGCGCGCCGGTCGCGTTGTCAGTGGTGCCCGGCAAAGTACCTCGCATGTTCCAAGGACTTGATGACATCGACTGGGCGTCGATGGAGCACGCGTACGGCTCGGCGGAGAACGTCCCGGGGATGCTGAGGGCGATGCGCTCACCGGACGCGCAGGAGCGGGAGCAGGCGTTCGGCGAGTTCTACGGCGCCGTCCACCATCAGGGAGACGTCTATCTCTGTACGGCGGCGAGCGTGCCGTTCCTGTTCGAGCTGGCAGGCGACGGGCACACGCCCGACCGGGCCGCGGTCGTCGGGCTGCTGGTCAGCATCGGCAGGGAGGCCGTCGCCCGGGGCGACGTGCGGTACGAGCCGCCGCTGGGCCACCCGCAGGCCGCGGCGCGCATGCGCGCGTGGTCGGAGGCGTTCGTGGGCTTCGCCCGCGACGCCGACGTGGCCGTGCGCAGGGCCGCGATACCGGCCGTGGGGCTGTTCCCCGACGACGCGGACCGGGCCGCGGCGGTTCTGCGCGACCGGCTGCCGGCCGAGTCCGGGATCGTCGAGCGGCTGCTGGTCGTCGAGTCCATGGCCGACCTGGCCCTGCGCCTGCCGGCCTGCGCGGCGGAGGCGGCGGCATGGCTGGCCGGGCTGGCCGCCGACACGGCCGTCGACCCGGCGACGAGGCTCGCGGCCGTGGTGCACCGGGCGCGCTGCGACCCGGAGCGGATCGGCGAGGATGCCGTCCCCGCCGCGATCGCCCTGCTGCGCGGCGTCGCGGACACTCCCGTACCGGCCGAGGAGTGGGCCTCGCCGCCGACGGCGGAGCCGAGCCGTCCGGCGGACGCCGAGGTACGGCCGCAGGACCTCGCCGCCTTCGAGCACCTGGACCGGCTCAACCGTGTGTACGCGCCCACCACGGAGCTGCTGCGTGCCTTCCACACCACCCTCGGCCCCCGTGTCTCCCAGCGCACGGCGCTCCTGCTGGCACAGCTGCGCAGCCCCGACCCGGGGTCGCGCCTCGACGCGATACGGATGGGCGCGGACCTGATACGCGGCCGGCGCGGGGACCACACGGCCCTCGTCAGGCTCCTGGCCGGGCGTCTGCGCGACACCGACCACGAGGTCGCGGCGGAGGCCGCCACCGCGCTCCAAGAGTGCCGTGCCATCGCGGAGCCGGCTCGCGAGGCCCTGGCGGCGCACGTCGCCGCGCAGCGCGCGGAGCACGGACGCGAGGTCTGGGCCGCCCCCGACCGGCGGTTGCGCCGGTCCCACCAGGAGGCGGTGCGGGCGCTGGCCGGGCTCGGGGACGTACGGGCGGTGCCGAGCCTGCTGACGGCGCTGGACGGCGGGGTGGACAGATGGCGTGCGGTGGAGGTCGCCGGGACCGTGCGGGAGGCGGCCGGTGAGCTCGCGCCGCGGCTGTGCGCCGGGCTGCGCCGGGCGCACCGCGATCGGCACGGGTCCGGCGGCGCCGAGGGCCCGCTGCTCCGGGCCCTTGCCGCACTGGGCGATCCGGTGGCGGTACCCCTGATCGCGGCAGAGCTGAGCACGTCGGACGGCCAGTGGAGCGACAGGGGTGCGGCGCTGGCGGGCCTCGCGTCGTTCGGCCCCGCCGCGGCGTCCGCCCTGGACGTGATCCGGGACCTGGCGGCCTCCCGGAACCGGCACGTCCGACCCGCTGCCGTGGCGGCGCTGTGGGCCGTCGGCCGCGATCACGAGGAGGTCCTGCCGCACGTGCTCGACCTGCTCGGCAGCGATCCCACCACAGCCGCCGGACTCCTCGCCGAGATCGGCCCGCCCGCCGCGGCCGCCCTCCCTCGCCTGCGCGAGCTGCTGACCGACCGCTACGAGTGGGTCCGCGTCCACAGCGCCGCCGCGCTCTGGGAGATCGCCGGGGACGCCGAGGCCCCGGCCGTGCTGGACACACTGCTCCGGACCTGGGAGGAGCACCCCCACACGGCGAGGGGCGTGCTGGCCTGCCTGGACCGGATGGGACGAGCCGCGGAGCCGGCGCTCCCGCTCGTACGACGGGACCTGGCCGCCGGGACGCGCCCCGGCGTCTGGGGCGACGTGATCGGGGAGGACGAGAAACGGCAGCGCCTCTGCCGCACCCTCATCGGACGGCTCTCCTGAAACCCGCCCCGGGACGCCCACCTGCAGAGTTATCGCGCCCTCGTGACGACAGTCACGGACCGGTGATAGCTTCGGCGTATGAGTCCCTTCACCGGATCCGCAGCGACCACCGAGGACTGGCAGCACATCCGGGTCGACGCAGTCGACGGTGTCGTCACCGTCACGCTCGCGCGGCCGGAGAAGCTCAACGCGCTGACCTTCGGCGCGTACGCCGACCTGCGCGACCTCCTCGCCGAGCTCGCCCGCACCGGGGAGACGCGGGCGCTGGTGCTGGCGGGGGAGGGGCGCGGGTTCTGCTCGGGCGGGGACGTCGACGAGATCATCGGGGCGACGCTGGGCATGGAGACCGGCTCGCTGCTCGACTTCAACCGGATGACCGGGCAGGTCGTCCGCGCGATCCGCGAGGCGCCCTTCCCCGTCGTCGCCGCCCTGCACGGCGTCGCCGCCGGGGCCGGGGCCGTGCTCGCGCTCGCCGCCGACTTCCGGGTCGCCGACCCCTCCGCCCGCTTCGCGTTCCTGTTCACCCGGGTCGGCCTCAGCGGCGGCGACATGGGCGCCGCCTACCTCCTGCCGCGGGTCGTGGGCCTCGGGCACGCCACCCGGCTGCTGATGCTCGGCGACACCGTCCGCGCGCCCGAGGCCGAGCGCATCGGCCTGATCAGTCAGCTGGCCGACGAGGGACGCGCCGACGCCGTCGCCCAGGAGCTGGCCCGCCGCCTCGCCGACGGACCCGCGCTCGCCCACGCCCAGACCAAGGCCCTGCTCACCGCCGAGCTGGACATGCCGCTGGCCGCCTCCGTGGAGATGGACGCCGCCACCCAGGCCCTGCTGATGAACAGCGCCGACTACGAGGAGTTCCACGCGGCCTTCACCGAGAAGCGCACCCCCAAGTGGCAGGGGCGGTGACCGGGTTGCGGGTGGCGGTGATCGGCGGCGGACCCGGCGGGCTGTACGCGGCCGCGCTGCTCAAACGCCTCGACCCCGCCCGGGAGGTCACCGTCTGGGAGCGCAACGCCCCCGACGACACCTTCGGCTTCGGCGTCGTGCTGTCCGACGAGACCCTCGGCGGCATCGAGCACGCGGACCCCGCCGTCTACGCCGCGCTGGGCGAGGAGTTCGTCCGCTGGGACGACATCGACATCGTCCACCGGGGTCTCGAACTGCGCTCCGGCGGCCACGGCTTCTCCGCCCTGAGCCGGCGCCGCCTCCTCGCCGTCCTGCACGAGCGCTGCCGCGGCCTGGGCGTCGACCTCCGCTTCCGGACCGAGGCACCGCACGCCACCGAACTCTCCGCCGCCTACGACCTGGTGATCGCGGCCGACGGCGTCAACAGCGTGACCCGCGCCGCGCACGCCGACGCCTTCCGGCCCCGCGTCGACGAGCACCGCTGCCGCTACATCTGGCTCTCCGCGCCCTTCGCCTTCGACGCCTTCCGCTTCGAGATCGCCGAGACCGAGCACGGCGTGATGCAGCTGCACGGCTATCCGTACTCCGCCGGCGACGCCGGTGCCGCAGCCGCCTCGACGGTCATCGTCGAGATGCACGAGGACGTGTGGCGGCGAGCCGGGCTCGACCGGTGCGACGAGCAGCAGTCCATCGAGCGGTGCGGCAAGTACTTCGCCGACGCCCTCGGCGGACGCCCGCTCACCGGCAACCGCTCGCTGTGGACGGTCTTCCGCACGGTCGTCTGCGAGCGCTGGTCCGCGGGCAACATCGTGCTGCTCGGCGACGCCGCGCACACCGCGCACTTCTCCGTCGGCTCCGGCACCAAACTGGCCGTCGAGGACGCCCTCGCCCTCGCCGCGTGCCTCACGGAGCAGCCGTCCGTACCCGAGGCCCTCCAGGCGTACGAGGCGGAGCGGCGGCCCGTCGTCGCCTCCACGCAGCGCGCGGCCCAGGCCAGCCGCGAGTGGTTCGAGGAGCTGCACCGCTACGTCGACCAGCCCCCGCACCAGTTCGCGTTCAACCTCCTCACCCGCAGCCGCCGCATCACCCACGACAACCTGCGCGTGCGCGACGCCGCGTTCGTCCGCGCCGTCGAGGCGGAGGCCGGCGTCGAGGACGGCACGCCCCCGATGTTCACCCCGTTCCGGCTCGGCGGACTGACCCTGCGCAACCGCGTGGTGTGCTCGCCGATGGACATGTACTCGGCCGTCGACGGCCTGCCCGGCGACTTCCACCTCGTCCACCTCGGCGCACGGGCGCTCGGCGGGGCGGGGCTGGTGATGACGGAGATGGTCTGCGTCAGTCCCGAGGGCCGGATCACGCCCGGCTGCACGGGCCTGTGGAACGACGAGCAGGAGGCCGGCTGGCGCCGCGTCGCGGACTTCGTGCACGCGTCCGCGCCCGGCACCGCGCTGGGCGTCCAGCTCGGCCACTCCGGGCGCAAGGGGTCCACCCGGCTCATGTGGGAGGGCATCGACCAGCCGCTGCCCGCCGGCAACTGGCCGGTGGTCGCCCCGTCCCCGCTGCCGTACCAGCCGGGCGTCAACCAGACCCCGCACGAACTGACGCCCGCCGGACTCGCCGCGATCCGCGAGGAGTTCGCCGCGTCAGCCCGGCGCGCCGCCCGCGCCGGCTTCGACCTGCTCGAACTGCACTGCGCCCACGGCTATCTGCTCTCCTCCTTCCTCTCCCCGCTCACCAACCGCCGCACCGATGCCTACGGCGGCGACCTCGCCGCCCGGCTGCGCTTCCCGCTGGAGGTCCTCGACGCCGTACGCCGGGAGTGGCCGGCCGACCGGCCCGTGACGGTCCGCGTCTCGGCCACCGACTGGGCCGAGGGCGGAACGACCGCCGACGACGCGGTGGAGATCGCGCGCGCCTTCGCCGACCACGGCGCCGACGCGATCGACGTGTCGACCGGCCAGGTCGTCCCGTACGAACGCCCCGCCTTCGGCCGCTCCTACCAGACGCCGTACGCCGACCGCATCCGCGCCGAGGTGGGCGTCCCGGTGATCGCCGTGGGCGCCATCTCCTCCTGGGACGACGTCAACTCCCTGGTCCTGGCGGGCCGCGCCGACCTGTGTGCCCTGGCCCGCCCGCACCTGTACGACCCGCACTGGACGCTGCACGCCGCCGCGGAGCAGGGCTACGCCGGGCCCGGCGCCCCCTGGCCCGCGCAGTACCGGGCGGGCTCGCGCCGGCCGCCGACGGGGCGTACGGACGCACCGAAGCCGCGGCTGACGCTGTAGCGTCCGCGAAGGGCCCGCGCGCGCCGGGTGGCGCCCCCGCCGGGCCCTCGCGCGCCGTCACCCGATGGGGTCGGCTCCGGTCTGATGAACGGTCCGGCTCCCTACGCTGAGGAAATGGCGACTCGTCGACACATCCTCGGTACCGCGCTGACGTTGACCGGTCTCTCCGCCCTCCCCGCCATCCCGCGCGCCGCGACCGGCTCCACGGGACCGGTCGCCCCGGACCCCGCACCCCCGAACCCGCGGCCGGACCCCCGCCCCGCCCACGCCGTCGCACCGCGCCGCCCTCCGCTCGCCGACTCCGCCCGGCTGCGCGCCGCGGCCGCCCTCGACGCCCTGCTGGAGGGCAACCGCCGCTTCGTGGCCGGCAGTCCCCGCCATCCGCACGAGAGCGCCGGCCGCCGCGCGGCCGTCGCCGGCCACCAGCACCCCTCGGTGTGCCTGCTGGGCTGCGTCGACTCCCGGGTGCCGCCGGAGCTGGTCTTCGACCAGGGCCTGGGCGATCTGTTCACCGTCCGCACGGCGGGCGCCGTCCCCGACGACGCGGTGCTGGCCAGCATCGAGTACGGCGTGGCGGAGCTGGGCATCCCGCTCGTCGTGGTGCTCGGCCACGAACGCTGCGGCGCGGTCCGGGCCGCCGTCGACAGCCTGCGCACCGGCCGCCGCCCGCGGGGCCACCTCGGCGAACTCACGGCCCGCATCACGGGACCCGCCCGCGCGGTCCGTGACCGCCCCGGCGACTGGGTGGACAACACGGTCACCGCCAACACCCTGTACGTCCGCCGCCTCGTCCGCTCCGACCCGGGCATCGCCCCGCTGGCCGCGGCGGGCAGGGTCACGGTGGTGGCGGCGCGCTTCGACCTGGACACGGGTCAGGTGCGGCTGCTGTCACCGCCACCGGGGAGCACGGCCCCGGGATGACGTAAGGGCCGCTGGAGCGAGGCTCCGGCGGCCCTTACGTCCGTTACCCGCGCGGGCGTCAGCTCAGCCGGTACGCATGGTCGATGACCTGCAGCGTGCTGTTGCCGTCCGCGTCCGTCGCCCGCACCCGCAGCGAGACGTAGCCGTCCGTCCGCGCCAGCTCGGGATGTTCCGCCGACACCTTGTACGAGCCGGCCTGACCGCCGCCGACCTTGGCGTTCTGCCAGGTCGCCCCGTTGTCGTACGACAGCTCCACGGCCAGCGAGGCCACCGGAGCGTCCGCCGTGTACTCGGCGGGACGCACGGCGCTCACCTCGAAGGTGAACGTGCCGCCCGCCGGGGCCCGGTTGGCCAGGTCAACCGGCAGGTCGTAACCGAGCAGCAGCACCGGCAGCACCTCGCACGCCCCCGTGCCGCAGCCCGGTACGGCCGCACCCGTCGGCCTGGCCGACGCGAAGGACCACTCCGTGTGGACCGTCGGCGCCAGCCCGTCCGCCGGGTACTGCGGGCGGCGCTTGGTGTCCAGCACCACCCGGTACGCGGCGGGCGCGTCCACCAGCAGCGAGCTGAGGCCCGTGACCCGCTGCCCGTCGCGGTAGTACGACCAGGTCGGCTGCGGGCCGACGGTGCCGTAGTGCTCCGGATCCGAGTCGCCCTGCAGCGGCGCGGTGAAGCGCAGGCCCGTCGTCGTGCGGCAGTACGCGCACGCCGTCGTCTGAGCGACGGACGGATGGCTGGGCGCCGCGTACCAGCTGGTGCGGTGCACCGAGTCGGCCTTCACCGCCCGCGTCGGCCCGTTCATGTAGTCGGCGACGCCCGACACCTGCTGCACCCACTGCTGGTAGCGCACGCCGGGCGCGGCCCACACGTAGTCGGTGCGCTCCACCGGCGCGCCCAGGGTCTGCTGGCTGCGCACCGACCGGTTGTCGTCCAGCGTGTCCCAGCTGTACCGGGTCTCGGTGCCGGGCCTGGCCACCTCCGAGTGGAACGCCGCCTTCTCCACGGCGAACTCCGCGCGCCCCGCCCGCAGGGCCGGATCGGCCGGGATCCCCACCGTGCCCTTGTGGCCCTGATAGGTGTACGTGCTCTCCAGCGTGCCCGTCAGTCGCACCCGCACCGGCTCGGTGGAGGTGCGCGCCAGCTCCCGCAGCCGCTGCCCCTGGGCATGGTCCACGGCCATCACCGGCAGCTTCGTGTCCGACGGCGCCGACACCGCCAGCGTGCCCGCCGTGGCCGGCACCAGCATCACCGCCGCGGCGCCGTGCGCCATGGCCGCGCGGATCTCGGTGGGCGCGAACGTGGGGGAGTCGACCTCGATCAACGCGAGCTTCCCGGCGACGTCCGCCGCCGTCAGCTCCTCCTCGCTGCCACGGCCTGCGTCCACCGGCTGCAGGTCCCGCCGGCCCGCGAACCGCGCGGACTGCTGCGGCACCAGCACGCGCAGCGGCTCCGCGGCGTCCTCCGGGCGGTTCACCGCCGCCTGGACCAGCGGCTCCCGGTCGGTCTCCCAGTACGTCAGATTCAGCGACCCGAACGGCACGTCGCCGCTGGGGATCGCGCCGAAGCGCTGGTCCGAGGTGTTGAGCAGCCCCGCGAGGCCGATCACTGCCGGCTCCTCGACGCCCGGCATCCGCCGACGCAGCGAGATGAACATGGAGGAGCGCTCCAGCGGGCGGGTCTCGTCCGGGACCTCGATCTCGAAGTCCTTCGCCTGCCGCGCGTCCACGGTCAGTTCACGGTCCTCCTTGCGCAGGTCGATCGAGGGCAGCGCGAACAGGTCCGTGGCCTCGTCCGGCGTGCCGCCGGTGACGACCTCGCCGACGATGCTGTACCGGCCGACGGGCAGCCGGTAGCGGGCGGTGCCGCGGCCCAGGAGGGTGAGCCCCTGCACGATCGTGCCGTCCTCGCTCTGCAGCGTCATCCGCACCGATTCCGGGGCGTTGCCGTGCCGGTCCTTCAGCGTGAGCGCGACCTCGTGCCGGGGCGGTTCGTTGTACGCCGCGAACACCGTGTGCACGGCGGTGCCGTCCGCCGCGGTGGCCGTCAGCGTCCCGCCCTGCTCGCCGGAGCCGAGGGCGTTCGGGTCGTACGTCAGGGTGGCCTGCGCGCTGCCGCCCGCCGGGACGGTTACGGTGGCGGGGGAGACGGTCACACCGCCGCTCGCCGGGCCCTGCGCCGTCAGCGCCAGCGTGGCGTCCGCGCCGCCGTCGTTGCGGTAGGTCACCGTCCGGGTGACGGACGGACGGGTTCCCTCCTGCCAGCGGATCTCACCGAAGTCGGCCTTGCCGGACGCGGTGATCACACGGTCCACCGAGGCGGCCACGTCGACGCGGCCGGCACCCTGCTGGTACGGCGTGTCCCCGTCGACCCACACCGACGTGCTCATCAGGGCGTCCTTCAGCCGCTGCCCCGTCCACCCCGGGTGCCGCTGCGCCAGGATCGCCGCCGCGCCCGCGACGTGCGGGGTGGCCATGGAGGTGCCGCTGGCGGAGGTGTACGAGGCGCTGACGGGCGTGCCCATCGCCGTACCGGCCGCACGGGCCGCGACGATGTCCACGCCGGGGGCGGCGATCTCCGGCTTCAGGGCGAAGTCGCCCGCGCGCGGGCCGCGGCTGGAGAAGTAGGCCAGCTCGTCGGTCTTGCTGTACGCCGCCACGGCCAGCGCGGCGTCGGCGGCGCCCGGCGAACCGATGGTGGAGGTGGCGGGGCCGCTGTTGCCGGCGGCGATGACGAACAGGGCGCCGGTCTCGGCGCTCAGCTCGTTCACGGCCTGGCTCATCGGGTCGAGGCCGTCGCCGCCGGGCGAGCCCAGGCTGAGGCTGACGACCTTCGCCCCGTTCTCGACGGCCCACTGCATGCCGCCGATCACCGAGGAGGCGCTGCCCTGGCCGGCGTCGTTGAGCACCTTGCCGACCATCAGGTCGGCCTGCGGGGCAACTCCCTTGTAGCGCCCGCCGGACGCGGCGCCGGAGCCCGCGATCGTCGACGCGACGTGGGTGCCGTGCCCGTGGCCGTCCTTCGCGCTCTCGACGCCGGGAACGAAGGAGCGGGTGGCGACCACGCGGGCCGCGACGTCGGGGTGGGTCAGGTCGATGCCCGTGTCGAGCACGGCGACCTTGACGCCCTTGCCGTCGTAGCCCTCGTCCCACGCCTCGGGCGCGCCGATGTGCGGCACGCTGACGTCGAGGCTCGCGGTGACCTTGGCGTCCAGCCAGACCTTCCGCACCTCGTGCGAGGCGGCGACGGCCTGCGTGAAGGCGCGGCCCTCGCCCTTGTCGACGCGCGCCGCGCCCGCCCCGATGGCGTCCAGCACGGCGCCGCGCCGCGTGCCGGGCAGCGCGTCGGTACGGCCGGCGATGCGGGTGCGGCCGGGGGCGTCGCGGTAGTCGACGATGACCGGCAGCGACGAGGTGCGGGCGTCGTCGTAGCCGTCCGCGACGAGCTGCGTGACGTCGAACAGCTCCGGGTCCAACGTGCCGTCGGCGATGAGGGGTTCCGCGTCGCGCGGTACGACGTTCAGGTGGCCGTCCGCGTCGGTGCGCGTGCTGAAGACGGTACGCGCGTCGAGCGCGTCGACGGCTGTCGCTTCACGCCCGGAGGCGTCCGTCGTGGTGGTGACGGTGTCGCCGGTGATGAGGGTGACGGTGTGCGTCTCGGTCTCGGCGGAGGCGGGCGCGGTCGCGGCCGGTGCGGCCGCGGGGTCGTCCGCGGCGGCGACCGTCGGTACGGCGAGGCCGCCCGCCGCGACGGCCATGACCGCCGCCAGCGCGGCGGCGGCGCGTCCGCGCCGGTGAGGTGGGTGCGGGGGTCGCACGGAGGTGTGCTCCTTCTACTCGCGCCGTGCGCGGGTCCGTTCACGTCGAGGGGCCGCGAGCAGGGCAGGGTGACCGGCGGCCCGGGTGGCCGTCGGCGGGGGAGAACATCAAACGCGGGGAGTGTAGGGGTGGTTGTACGGGCCACGGGTGGCGCAATGACGACGCTTCGTAAACCCGCCAGGGCGCACGGACATGCCAAGTCGGTCGGGAGCGCCGCCTGTGGGGGGTCCGCCTGGCGCGGCACGGGGCGTGCCTGAGCTGCCGGTGGGGCCGTGCGCGGCTCGCCGGCGGGAATCCTCCCCGCCTCCCGCGCCGGACCGTGGCCCGCCGCCTCCCCCGCCGGACATCACCCCGCCTGCCGGCCCGCGCCCGCCATGCGATGGGATGGCCGCATGGGAGTACGCCGTTGGAGTCCGGCCCGGATCCGGGCAGTTGCCGGTGCGGCGGCGGCCGGGGCCGCCGTCCTCGGCGCCGTGCTGCTGCTCCTCGGCCCCGTCTCCTGGCTGCTGGCGGGCGACACCGTGCGCGGACTGCGCGGCAAGGAGCAGGCGGACGCGCTCAACGCCGTGCGGCAGACCGTACTGGCCGCGGTCGGCGGTACGTCGGTGCTGCTCGGCGCGGCGTACACCGCCCGTACGTACCGGCTGTCCCGGCGCGGCCAGGTCACCGACCGCTACAGCACGGCGATCGGCCAACTGGCCTCCGACAAACGCGAGGAGCGCCTCGGCGCGGTCTACGGACTGGAGCACGTGCTGGCGGAGTCACCCCAGGACCACGCCACGGTGGTGGGCGTGCTCTCGGCCTTCGTACGCGAGAACGCCCGCCGCCCCGGCGACCCGCCGGGACCGGGGGAGCCGTGGCCGGACTCGCCGCTCCCGCCGTGGGGCACGGAGCCGCCCGCCGACGTCCGCGCCGCGGTGGAGGTCCTCGCCCGGCGCCCCGCCCGCGAGGAGGCCCGGCGCCTCGACCTGCGCCGTACGGAGCTGGCCGGCCTGATGCTGCGCAAGGCCGACTTCCACCACCCGCCCCGCCTGGCCGGCACCTTCCTGACCTGGTCCGACCTCCGCCGCGCGGACCTGCGGGGGGCCGATCTGACGGACGCGATCCTGACGGGCGCCGATCTGCGCCACGCGCTGCTGGCCGGGACCGACTTCACGGACGCGCTGCTCGCGCGGGCGGACCTGCGCGACGCCCACCTGATGGGCGCGGTCCTGCGGGGCGCGGACCTCACGGGAGCGGTGCTCACCGGCGCGGACCTCGCCGAAGCGGACCTGCGCGACGCCGCCCTCACCGGCGCCGACCTCACCGGCGCCGACCTCACTGGCGCCAGCCTTTCGGGCGCCGACTTCACCGGCGCCAGCCTTTCCGGCGCCGACCTCTCCGGCGCCGACCTCCAGGAGGCGACCGGCCTCACATCCGTCCAGGTGGCCCAGGCGCGGACCGACGCCGCCACCCGTCCCCCCGGCGGCCTCGGCGCTCGCTGAGCGCCGTCGCCGTAGCCCGGTGCCGATCCGCGCCGCCCGGCTCCCACGGGGCCTGAGACGCAGCGGGTCTCACCCCACCTGGTCCGCCACGAACCGCTCCCCGGCCTCCCGCAGCCGCCCGTGGAGGTCGCCGAAGACCTCCGCGGCCCGCACGCCCGGCCAGTCCTCCGGCAGCAGCGCCTCCGGCAGGCCCGGGTCCGCGTACGGCAGCTGGCGCCAGGCGTCCACCGCCAGCAGATAGTCGCGGTACGCCTCCTCGGGCGAGGGCGCCGAAGCCGCCGAGGTCGCGGACGCCCACCGCCTCAGCACCGGTTCCTGGCCCGCCAGGAACCGCCGGTGCATCGCCGCGATCGCCGCCAGGTCCCACCACCGCGCCACCGCGGCGGACGTCGCCGTGAAGCCCTCGTGCGTACCGCGGAAGAGTTCGACGTACGACGTGAGGCCCAGCCGCACCAGCGTGTGCCGGGTCTCGTCGTACACGTGCGAGGGGGCGATCCACACGCCGGGCGACGCCTGGCCGAAGCCGAGGCGGGCGAGGCGCGAGCGCAGCAGATGGCGCTTGCCGCGCTCCTGCTCGGGCACGGAGAACACCGCCAGCAGCCACTCCCCGTCGTCCTTGAGCAGCGGCCGCTCGTAGATCCGCCGGTCGCCGTCCTCCAGGGTGATGCGGGCCGAGTCCGACAGGGAGTAACGCGCCCCGCTGCCCGTCCGGTCCGCGATCAGGAAGCCGCGCCGTTTCAGCCGCGACACCGCCGAGCGGACCGCGGGCGCGTCGACGCCGACGGCGCCGAGCAGCCGGATGAGCGCCGAGACCGGGAGCTGTCCGTCGCCGTCGAGGCCGCGCCCGTACGCCCCGTAGAAGGTGACGATGAGGGACCGGGGGGTGCGCTGTTCTGCCACTCGATCACTCTATCGATCCGGCCCCGCCCGGCGCGGTTTCCGCACGCCGTTGTTCCTGCTCGCGCAGTACGAACCGCTGCAGCTTGCCGGTCGGCGTGCGCGGCAGGGCGTCCGTGAAGACGATCTCCCGGGGGCACTTGTACGGCGTGATCTCGGCCCGTACGAACGCGAAGAGGTCCGCGGCGCACAGCTCGCCCTCCGCGGCCGTCGTCACCACGTACGCGACGGCCACCTGCCCCCGCTCCTCGTCCGGCCGGCCCACCACGGCCGCCTCGGCGACCCCGGGGTGGCGCAGGAGGGCGTCCTCGACCTCGGGGCCGGCGATGTTGTAGCCGGCCGAGATGATCATGTCGTCGGCGCGGGCGACATAGCGGAAGTAGCCGTCGGGCTCGCGGACATAGGTGTCCCCGGTGACGTTCCAGCCGCCCCGGACGTACTCGAGCTGCCGCTCGTCGGAGAGGTAGCGGCACCCGGTCGGCCCGCGTACGGCCAGCAGCCCCGGTTCGCCGTCGGGCAGGGGGACCAGGTCGGGGCCCAGGACGCACGCCTCGTAACCCGGGATGGGGAGGCCCGTCGTACCGGGGCGGATCGCGTCGTCGGCGGCGGAGATGAAGATGTGCAGCATCTCCGTCGCCCCGATGCCGTTGATGATCCGCAGCCCCGTCGCCTCGTGCCAGGCCCGCCAGGTCGCCTCGGGGAGGTTCTCGCCGGCCGACACGCAGCGGCGCAGGGAGCCCACGTCGTACCCGTCGAGCTTGCCGAGCATCGCCCGGTACGCCGTGGGCGCCGTGAACAGCACCGTCACCCCGTGCTCGGCGATCGCCGGGAGCATCCGGTCCGGCCCGCCCTGCTCCAGCAGCAGCGCCGAGGCGCCCACCCGCAGCGGGAAGACCAGCACGCCGCCGAGGCCGAAGGTGAAGCCGAGCGGCGGGCTGCCCGCGAAGACGTCGTCGGGGGTGGGCCGCAGGACGTGCGCCGAGAAGGTGTCGGCGATGGCGAGGACGTCCCGGTGGAAGTGCATGCAGCCCTTGGGGCGGCCCGTGGTGCCCGAGGTGAAGGCGATCAGCGCCACGTCGTCGGCGGAGGTGTCCACGGCCGTGAAGTACTCCGGCTTCCCGGCGGCGAGCCGCAGCAGATCGTCCGGCGCCTCGCCCCCGAACGCCGTCACCGCCAGCCCCTCGATCTCCGCCTTCGCCAGCTCGTCCACCGAGCGCACGTCGCACAGCGCGTGCGTCACCCGGGCGATCTCGCAGATCGTGCGCAGCTCGTGGGCCCGCTGCTGGGCCAGCACGGTGACGGCGACGGCGCCCGCCTTCATCACCGCCAGCCAGCACGCCGCCAGCCACAGGGTGGTCGGGCCGCGCAGCAGCACCCGGTTGCCGGGGACGACGCCGAGGTCCGTGGTGAGGGTGTGGGCGATGCGGTCGACGTGCTCCTGGAGCCGCCCGTACGACCAGACCTCGCCGCTGCCGTCGCGCAGCGCGGGCCGGCCGGCGCCGAAGCGCTCCACGGTGCGGTCCAGCAGCTCCGCACCGCAGTTGAGCCGGTCGGGGTAGCGCAGCTCGGGCAGGGCGAACAGCAGCTCCGGCCACTGCTCGCGCGGCGGGAGGTGGTCGCGGGCGAACGAGTCGGCATGCGCCGACGGCTTCAGCTGCATGGCGGTTTCGCCTCCTGGGAGTGCGCCTGCAGAGGTGATGCGAGCGTAGCGTTCACGTGACGGTAGTCAACAGGGCGCGATAGCGTTCGATTGTCGACGGCGGGGGAGCGGTGAGCGGTGAGCGCGTCACCCGCAGCGAGCGAAGGAGGCCCGGGATGCCCGATGCGTACGAGCTGAGCCCCGAGGAAGAGCGGTGGTGTGCGGACGTCCGCGCGCTGGCCGCCGGCCGGCTGCGCCCCCTGGCGGAGGCGGGCACCCCGGGCGAGGCGAACCGGCCCCTCGTCGCGGAACTCGGCGAACAGGGCCTGCTGGAGCGGGTGTTCCCCGTCGACGGCCCCGCCGTCCGCGCCTTCGACCTGTGCCTGCTGCGGGAGTCGCTGGCACGCGTGTCCACCGAGGCGGAGACGGCGCTGGCCCTGCAGGGCCTGGGCGCGTGCCCCGTCGCCCAGGCCGGTACGAAGGAACAGCAGGCGCGCTGGCTGCCGGAGGTGCGCGCCGGGCGCGCGGTCGCCGCGTTCGCGCTGAGCGAGCCGGACGCGGGGTCGGACGCCGCCGCCCTGGCCCTCACGGCCGCCGAGGCGCCCGACGGCTGGCGCCTCACCGGCACCAAGACCTGGATCTCCAACGCCCCGGCCGCCGACTTCTACACCGTCTTCGCCCGTACGACCGAAGGCGCCGGCTCGCGCGGCGTCACCGCGTTCCTCGTCCCCGCGGACCGCCCCGGGCTCACGGGGGAGCCGCTCGCCATGCTCTCCCCGCACCCCATCGGCACCCTGCGCTTCGAGGGCGTCCCCGTGGGCCCGGACGACGTGCTGGGCGAGACCGACCGCGGCTTCGCCGTCGCGATGAGCACGCTGAACCTCTTCCGGCCGTCCGTCGGCGCCTTCGCCGTCGGCATGGCGCAGGCGGCGCTGGACGCGTCGCTGACATGGGCGCAGGAGCGCGAGGCGTTCGGCGGCCGGCTGCGCGACCTGCAGTCCGTCGGGCACACCCTGGCCGAGATGGCGACGCGGCTGGAGGCGTCGCGGCTGCTGGTGTACGCCGCGGCCTGCGCGTACGACCGCGGCGCCCCCGACGTCGCCAAACGGTCCGCGATGGCGAAGCTGTTCGCCACGGAGACCGCCCAGTGGGTCGTGGACGCCGCCGTACAGCTGCACGGGGCGCGGGCGCTCCAGCAGGGCCATCCGCTGGAGCACCTGTACCGCGAGGTGCGGGCGCCGCGGATCTACGAGGGGGCGACGGAGGTGCAGCGGGGGATCATCGCCCGGGAGCTCTACCGGTGAGCGTCCTCCGGCGTGGCCTCCGTCCCGTTGGGGGTGACCGGCCCCTCCCAGTCCGTCAGCTTCTCGGCCGCCGCCAGCTCCGCCCGGGTGAGCCAGGGCTGCCAGCGGGGGCTGACGGCGATCTCGTACAGCTGGGCCAGACCCAGCGGCGGCTTCAGGGACACGACCGGGCCGTCCTCGACGTCGCGTCCGTTGGAGGTGCCGAGCGCGATCCGGGTGCCGTCGGCGCGCAGGACGTCCACATGCCGCTCCAGGAGGAGTCCGTGCCGCTCCTCGTAGGCGATCAGGACGGAGCCGTCGGGCAGGTTGTCGGTGCCGCACTTGGTCAGTTTGTCCTGGCTGCCCCGGTACGCGCAGCTGTAGAACTCCTCCAGCGTGCTCGGGTCGGAGTTCTTCGCGCCCTCGCTCCCGGGGTCCGGCCAGTCCTGCCCGAAGCCCTCCTGCACGTTGACCTGCACCTCGGAACCGGCGAAGCCCGACTCGACCTTGACGCTGCCGAAGGTCATCACCGGCACGTCCGGCTGGTCCACGGTGTTCTGCCCCTCCTGACCGGAGACGTCCTTGCCGTCCGGCAGCAGGTCCGTCAGCAGCCCCACCGTGGCGCGGCCCGTCAGGGCGACCTTCTCCGCCTGCGGCGCGGGGGTGTCCCGGCCCGCGAAGTCCGGCACGGTGACGAGGCCGCCGCCCGGGGACGCGCCCGGCAGGGTGTACGTGTCGGTGCCGCCCGGGACGATCGTCGGCAGCGCCGCGCCGAACACGGACAGCGCCGCCACGGCGGCCACCGGGGTCACCACGGCGCCGCCCGCCAGGGCCCAGCGGCGCCGGCACAGCAGGCGCCCGCGGCGCTCCGCACCGGCCACCAGCGCCCGGGTGTCGGGCCGTACGCCGCCCACCGCGTCGTCGAAGACCTGCGCCAGGTCCTGCTCATCCACGTTCATCGGATACCTCCCAGGAGACCCCGGCCTCCAGGCCGGGGAGGAATCGGATCCCTGCGGAGCAGGACAGGATGCGGGATTTCGCCCTCTGGGCGAAAAGCCGTGCTCTGACCCGCAGGCTTGATACTCACTTGTTGTCGCACTAGTTTGTGAGCGTGACCGTGAACCAGGTGAAGCGGGCGTTCAAGTACCGCTTCTATCCGACCGATGCGCAGGCAGCCGAGCTGGCGCGCACGTTCGGCTGCGTCCGCAAGGTCTACAACCTGGCGCTCGCCGCCCGCACCGAGGCGTTCACCCGTCAGGAACGGGTGAACTACAACCAGACCTCGGCGATGCTGACGGCGTGGAAGAAGACCGAGGAACTGGCGTTCCTGAACGACGTGTCCTCGGTCCCCCTCCAGCAATGCCTGAGGCATCTCCAGCTGGCGTTCACCCACTTCTTCGGCAAGCGGGCCAAGTACCCGCGCTTCAAGTCGAAGAAGAAGTCCCGCAGGTCCGCCGAGTACACCACCTCGGCGTTCCGTTTCCGGGACGGGAAGCTGACCTTGGCGAAGATGGCTCAGCCGCTGGACATCGTGTGGTCCCGTCCGCTCCCGACGGGCGCGACACCGTCGACGGTGACCGTTTCCCAGGACGCGGCCGGACGCTGGTTCGTATCGCTGCTGTGCGACGACCCGAGCATCACGCCACTCCCGGCCGCGGACACGGCCGTGGGCATCGACCTGGGCCTGGACCATCTGCTGACCCTCTCGACCGGGGAGAAGATCGCCAATCCCCGGCCCGAACGCCGCGACCGCGCCCGGCTCGCCCTGGCTCAGCGCCGTCTGGCGAAGAAGGCCAAGGGCGACGGCGCCAACAGGTCCAAGGCCCGTCGGAAGGCCGCCAGGATCCACGCCCGGATCGCCGACCGTCGCCGTGACCACCTGCACAAGCTGACCACTCGTCTCGTGCGTGAGAACCAAACGCTCGTGATCGAGGACCTGACCGTCCGCAACATGGTCAAGAACCGGAGACTGGCCCGCGCCATCTCGGATGCGGCGTGGTCGGAGTTCCGGAGCATGCTGGAATACAAGGCCGCCTGGTACGGGCGCGAAGTGATCGCCGTGGACCGGTGGTTCCCCTCGTCCAAACTGTGCTCCGCCTGCGGCACCCTGCAGGACAGGATGCCGCTGAACGTCCGTACCTGGACGTGTGACTGCGGGACGACCCACGACCGGGACGTGAACGCGGCGCAGAACCTGCTGGCCGCCGGACTGGCGGTGACAGCCTGTGGAGCTGGTGTAAGACCCCAACGGCGCACGCCGGGCGGGCAGTCGGCAACGAAGCAGGAAGCTTCCCGGCGCGAGCCGAGAAGCCCTCGCCTCTAGGCGGGGGAGTGTCACGTCTCAGCTTCCCGTCGTCGTTGATGAGAGGGATTCGCGGTCGTTGCCGAGCAGTTCGCGCAGCTTCGCGAGCGCGGTGCCGGTCCGGTTGCGGACCGTTCCCGGGCGCAGCCCCAGGTCCGCGGCGGTCTGCTCCACGCTGCGGTCCTCCCAGAACCGCAGCACCAGCACCGCCCGGTCCTTCGGCGGCAGCCCCGCCAGCGCCTGCAGCAGCGCCACCCGCAGCGCGGGGTCGCCGGTGGCGGCCGCCGCGTCGGGCACCGCCGCCACGGGCTGCTCGCCGCTCTGCCGGCGGCGCCGGGCGGAGATGTGCGTGCGTACGAGCACCGTGCGCACGTACGCGTCCCGGTTGTCCGCCCCGCGCACCCGCACCCACGAGGCGTACACCTTCGCCAGCGACGTCTGCACCAGGTCCTCCGCCTGGTGCCAGTCGCCGCCGGTCAGCAGCAGCGCGGTGCGGAACAGCCGCGGGCCGCGCAGCGTCGCGTACTCCTCGAAGTCCTCGTGCCGTCCGCCCACGCGCCCATCTCCCCTGCCGTCGCCGTCCTGTCCTGCTCACCCCTAGGACGCTCCGGCCCTAGGTTTATGTCATCGCACCGAAGGAGCGCCCCACCCGTGACCGTGCACCGCATCAACCCGCTGTCGCTCGCCAGACCCTCCGGGTTCAGCCACGCCGTCACCGCCACCGGCGGCACGCTGGTCTTCCTCGCCGGCCAGACGGCGCTGGACGCCCACGGCGCGATCGTCGGCGACACCCTCCCCGCCCAGTTCGAACAGGCCCTGCGCAACCTCCTCACCGCGCTCGCCGCGGCGGACGGCGACCCCTCGCAGCTCACCCGCGTCACGATCTACGCCAAGGACCCGGAGGACTACCGCGCCAACGCCGCCGAACTGGGCCGCATCTGGCGCCGCCGCGCGGGCGACACGTACCCGGCGATGGCCCTGATCGGTGTCACCCGGCTGTGGGACGAGGAGGCACTGGTGGAGCTGGACGGGATCGCGGTGCTGCCGTAGCCGGTTCGTACGGGGTGGTTCTCCGCCGGGCGCCGTACCTGGCGCTCTTCCGCGCGAGCCCCACCCCCGCTGGCCAGGCAGACCCCCGGCAGGCCATGATCCCGTCATGAGCCCGACGTCTGAAACCGCAGGTCCGAAGCCCGAAACCGGATATCCCGACCCGCGCGCCGCCGCCCCCGCCCGTCTGGAGCGCGCCGCCACCATGTTCGACTGGCAGGCCGACGCCTGCGCGCAGCTCGGTTCGCCCATGTACGGCGACGTGCTGCACCGCGCCGCCGACGACATCCGCGAGGGCGGCCCGTGTGCCACGGCCGTCGAGGGGTACGAGGACGCACCCGGCCCCGACGCCATCGCGCTGCGGCTGGCCGGCGGCGTGCACGCGCTGGTGCTCACGGGGCGGGCCCCGGCCCTCGCGGCGTACTACCCGAGCGCGGGCGGCAGCTGGACGCCGGCGGACGCGGTCGCGTGCTGGGAGGCCTTCCGGTCCGCGGTCGCCGCCGAACTGCCCTGGATCCGCGACTGGATGACCCGGCCCCCGCAGACCAACGAGGTCGGCCGCTCGAACGCCCTCCTCACCGGCCTGCTGTACGCCACCGCCGCCCACCCCCTCCCCATCCGCCTGCTGGAGCTGGGCTCCAGCGCCGGCCTCAACCTCCGCGCGGACGCGTTCCGCTACACGTCGGCGGGCTTCGCCTGGGGTCCGGAGAACTCCCCGGTGGTGCTGGCGGACGCCTGGCAGGGCCCGCCCCCGCGCTGGCTGGCGGACGCCGCGACCGCGCACCCGTCCCTGCGCGTGGTGGAACGCCGCGGCTGCGACGTGACGCCGATCGACCCCCGCTCCGACGCCGGCGCCCTCGCCCTGCGCGCCTACGTCTGGCCGGACCAGACCGCCCGCCACGAGCGCCTGCGCGGCGCCCTCGCCCTGGCCGGGCGGATACCGGCGCAGGTGCAGCGCCGCGGGGCGGCGGACTTCCTGGCGGAGGTGGCCCCGCAGCCCGGCACGCTGACCGTCGTCTGGCACTCCGTGATGCGCCAGTACGTACCGAAGGACGAATGGGCCGCCGTGGAACGCGAGCTGGAGCGCCTCGCAACGGCGTCGACCCCGGACGCGCCCTTCGCGTACGTCTCCCTCGAACCCCGCCGCGTGGGTACCGGCCGCCCGTTCGTGGTGGCGGCCCGCCTCGGCACCGCTCCCGAACGCTTCCTGGCGAAGGCGGCCCCGCACGGCCTGCCGGCAGAGGAGTGGCGGACGTGACCGAGGGGTTCTGCCCGGGACCGCGCGGCGCCTGACGGGCCGGCCCTTCCGCGCGGAGGCTGAATCGCTTCTCCCACACCCGTTCGAGCGGTGCCCCAGGGCTTTCGCCGGACCGGCCTTCACGCGCGAACTCGACCAGGCTGCAGACCACGCCCGTCAGGCATCCGATCCGGCACCTCTGAGACGCTTCGTCGCCCAGTGGGCGGTCTCTGTGCACATCCAGCGGCAGCCCGACCCCGCCAGGCGCCTGCGCCACTGGGAGGACGCCGCCGAGGCCGGTGACGTCGAGCAGGCGCGGCAGGCCGCCGCTGAGATCGGCAGAATGCTGGACGAGGCACACGCCACGCCGGGTCTTCCGCTCCGGTGACCGAGGCCGGCGCTGGGAGTACGACCCGGACCACGCCGGCGTCGCGGGCGGGCTGCCGGCCCATGTGGTGGCAGAGGTGGAACGCCTGGTCGCCCAGCTGGTGTTCCTGGCCGCCACCGGAGTCGACGTCTCCGACATGGGCAACGGCCCCCGATCGGGCGGGCTGCGGCGTACGGACGCCGCGGGCGGCCGGCAGGCCGGCCGACGGCTCCTGCCACCGCCCTGCGGGCCGCATCCGGTGACCGGCCCGCCACCGCCTGCCGCCCGCGTGTGCTCGGTGCGGGATCGCGTCCCGCCCACCGCAGCCCGACGCCTGCTGCATCCGACCGGAGGGTGGACGAGACCCCGCCCCGGCCATGCAGTAGTGTTTATCTCGACATCGAGATATCTGCCGAAGAGCGCGCTCCGCGGTCGCCCCGGCCCTCCTTTTCGAGGACAGTGGGCATGACGGCAGGATTGCGGTGGTACGCGCAAAGAAGAGGATCTGAAGGAGACTGTCGTGTCGGCGAACAGCTTCGACGCCCGCAGCACGCTGCAGGTGGGTGACGAGTCGTACGAGATCTTCCGGCTGGACAAGGTGGAGGGCTCCGCCCGCCTCCCGTACAGCCTGAAGGTGCTGCTGGAGAACCTGCTCCGGACGGAGGACGGCGCGAACATCACCGCCGACCACATCCGGGCCCTGGGCGGCTGGGACTCCCAGGCGCAGCCCAGCCAGGAGATCCAGTTCACGCCCGCCCGCGTGATCATGCAGGACTTCACGGGCGTGCCCTGTGTCGTCGACCTCGCCACGATGCGCGAGGCCGTGAAGGAGCTCGGCGGCGACCCGGCGAAGATCAACCCGCTCGCCCCCGCCGAGATGGTCATCGACCACTCCGTGATCGCCGACCGGTTCGGCACCCCGGACGCCTTCCAGCAGAACGTGGAGCTGGAGTACGGCCGCAACAAGGAGCGCTACCAGTTCCTGCGCTGGGGCCAGACCGCCTTCGACGAGTTCAAGGTCGTCCCCCCGGGCACCGGCATCGTCCACCAGGTGAACATCGAGCACCTGGCCCGCACGGTCATGGTCCGGAACGGCCAGGCGTACCCCGACACCCTCGTCGGCACCGACTCGCACACCACCATGGTCAACGGCCTCGGCGTCCTCGGCTGGGGCGTCGGCGGCATCGAGGCCGAGGCCGCGATGCTCGGCCAGCCGGTCTCCATGCTGATCCCGCGCGTCGTCGGCTTCAAGCTCACCGGCGAGCTGCCCACCGGCACCACCGCCACCGACCTGGTGCTGACGATCACCGAGATGCTGCGCAAGCACGGCGTCGTCGGCAAGTTCGTCGAGTTCTACGGCGAGGGCGTCGCCGCCACCTCCCTGGCGAACCGCGCCACCATCGGCAACATGTCGCCGGAGTTCGGCTCCACCGCCGCGATCTTCCCGATCGACGACGAGACGCTGAAGTACCTGCGCCTGACCGGCCGCGACGACCAGCAGATCGCCCTGGTCGAGGCGTACGCCAAGGAGCAGGGCCTGTGGCTGGACCCGGCCGCCGAGCCGGACTTCTCCGAGAAGCTCGAGCTGGACCTGGCCACGGTCGTCCCGTCCATCGCCGGCCCCAAGCGCCCGCAGGACCGCATCGTGCTGGCGAACGCCGCCGAGCAGTTCAAGAGCGACGTGCGCAACTACGTCGACGACGACGACGAGGCCGGCAAGGAGTCCTTCCCGGCCTCCGACGCCCCGGCCGCCACCAACGGCGTGCCGACCCGTCCGACGCTCGTCACGGCCCCCGACGGCTCGACGTACGAGATCGACCACGGCGCCGTCACGGTCGCCGCGATCACCTCCTGCACCAACACCTCGAACCCCTACGTCATGGTCGCCGCGGCGCTCGTGGCGAAGAAGGCCGTCGAGAAGGGCCTGACCCGCAAGCCCTGGGTCAAGACCACCCTGGCCCCCGGGTCCAAGGTCGTCATGGACTACTACGACCGGGCCGGCCTCACGCCGTACCTGGACAAGATGGGCTTCAACCTGGTCGGCTACGGCTGCACCACCTGCATCGGCAACTCCGGCCCGCTGCCGGAGGAGGTCTCCAAGGCCGTCAACGAGCACGACCTGGCGGTCACCTCGGTGCTGTCCGGCAACCGCAACTTCGAGGGCCGGATCAACCCCGACGTCAAGATGAACTACCTGGCCTCCCCGCCGCTGGTCGTCGCGTACGCCATCGCGGGCTCCATGAAGGTGGACATCACCCGCGACGCGCTCGGCATCGACAAGGAGGGCAACCCGGTCCACCTGGCCGACATCTGGCCGTCCGAGCAGGAGGTCGAGCAGGTCGTCGCCTCGGCGATCGGCGAGGAGATGTTCGCCAAGTCGTACGAGGACGTCTTCGCCGGTGACGCCCAGTGGCAGGCGCTGCAGGTGCCGACGGGCAACACCTTCGACTGGGACCCGACCTCCACCTACGTGCGCAAGCCCCCGTACTTCGAGGGCATGGCGATGGAGCCGTCGCCGGTGTCGGACATCTCCGGCGCCCGCGTGCTGGCGAAGCTGGGCGACTCGGTCACCACCGACCACATCTCCCCGGCCGGTGCGATCAAGGCCGACACCCCGGCCGGCAAGTACCTCACGGAGCACGGCGTCGAGCGCCGCGACTTCAACAGCTACGGCTCGCGCCGCGGCAACCACGAGGTCATGATCCGCGGCACCTTCGCGAACATCCGCCTCCGCAACCAGATCGCTCCGGGCACGGAGGGCGGCTTCACCCGCGACTTCACAGTCGACGGCGCGCCGGTCTCGTACATCTACGACGCCTCGCGGAACTACATCGACGCGGGCATCCCGCTGGTCGTCCTGGCCGGCAAGGAGTACGGCTCCGGCTCGTCCCGCGACTGGGCGGCCAAGGGCACGGCGCTGCTGGGCGTCAAGGCCGTCATCGCCGAGTCGTACGAGCGCATCCACCGCTCGAACCTGATCGGCATGGGCGTCCTGCCGCTGCAGTACCCGGAGGGTGCCACGGCGGAGTCGCTGGGCCTCACCGGCGAGGAGACCTTCTCCTTCACCGGCGTCGAGGAGCTGAACGACGGCACGACGCCGCGGACGGTGAAGGTCACGACCGACACCGGTGTCTCCTTCGACGCGGTGGTCCGGATCGACACCCCCGGCGAGGCGGACTACTACCGCAACGGCGGCATCATGCAGTACGTGCTGCGGTCGCTGATCCGCAAGTAGGCAGCCGCGGCCGCACGAGAGCGGCACCCCGCCGGACCGCAGTCCGGCAGGCCCTGGGCCGTCCCCTTCGGGGGGCGGCCCTCGCTGCGTTTCGGGGGAGATTGCCCCGTTCCGGCCCGGGAGAGACCGCGTCGGCGATAGCGGCACATGTCGGTTCAGGCCCGGAGTTGACCGGGGCTCCGGGAGGCGCGGAACCGCTCCCAGGGATCCCGCCGGGTTTCCGCCAGGTCTCAACTCGGGAAAGACTGACGACCAAACTTGCATTCGATCTTGCCCCCTTGGCGGCGAGTGGACTATACCTATCGCGTCCGACGGCGCACGGAGCGCCGGACGACCCGGGGGGAAGAACTGGCCGAGCGGCCGACGCGATCCCCCGGTGAGTCACCAGCACGGTTCAGCACCAAGCTGATCGCGGTGAGGCCTGTGGAGAGTGAGGACTTGAGCATGGGATCCACCCTCGACGTAGGCCTTCGCGATCTGATCAGGAGCACGACTGTCGCCCGGGGCACCACCCCGGCGGCGGGATGGGTGCCGTATCGCCGGTCACGGCGGCATGCATCGCTCAGCTGATCATCACCGGTGCCGCTCAGCGGCTCCGAAACGACGGCGAAACGCCCCGATGTACGTCTCCGCCGACATCCCACGCGGAGACACAAAGACGCACTCACAAGAAGTGCGGCAAGCGCATCGCCTACCTGGCCTGACAGCCAGACACGCAGCGAAACCCATGAAGATCCAATCGATCAGTGAGGATGCAGAGATGACCACTCGTACCGGCTCTCTTGATAGGCGGATGTTCCTGCGGGGGGCGATCGCCACGGCAGCCATGGCATCGATGGCGGCCGCGTGCAGCTCTCCGTCCTCCGACGACAAGGACAAGAGCACCCCGAAGGGCAAGACCTCGGACAAGAACCCGTTCGGTGTCGCGGAGAACTCCAAGGTCGAGGCGGCCATCTTCGACGGCGGCTACGGCGTCGACTACGTCACGTTCGCCGGCACGGTCCTCCCGAAGCAGATCAAGGGTGTCAAGGTCGACGTCAAGCCGGTCGTCGACATCGCCCCGGAGCTGCAGCCCCGGTTCGTCGGCGGCAACCCGCCGGACCTCATCGACAACTCCGGTGAGGACCAGATCGGCTTCCTCGGCATTCTCGACCAGCTCGAGACCCTGGACGACGTCCTCGAGGCCAACAGCTACGAGGGCAAGAAGATCGCCGACACGATCTACGCGGGCGTCAAGGAGCCCGGGACGTACAACGGCAAGTTCGTCGCGCTGAACTACGTGATGACCGTGTACGGCGTCTGGTACTCGAAGACGCTGTTCGAGGCCAACGGCTGGACCGCGCCGAAGACCTGGGACGAGGCGTACGAGCTCGGCAAGAAGGCCAAGGCGAAGGGCAAGTACCTCTTCGTCCACGGCAAGGAGGCCGCGACCTACTACCAGACGCTGCTCGTCGACTCCGCGATCAAGGAGGGTGGCGACGAGGTTCGCATCGCCCTCGAGAAGCTGGACAAGAAGGCCTGGTCGCACCCGGCCATCCAGGGTGTCCTCACGGTCCTCGAGAAGATGGTCAAGGAGGGCATGTTCGTCCCCGGCGGCTCCGGCACCCAGTTCCAGAAGGCGCAGGCGGCCTGGAGCAACGACCAGAAGGCCCTGCTCTACCCGACCGGTGGCTGGATCGAGAACGAGATGAAGGACGCCACCAAGGCGGACTTCCAGATGACCGGTTTCCCGGGCATGACGCTCACCGCCAGCCCGAAGCTTCCCTGGGAGTCGATCCACGCCGCCGCGGGCGAGCCGTTCATCGTTCCCAGCCAGGCCAAGAACGCGGCCGGCGGCAAGGAGGTCCTGCGGGCGATGCTGTCCCTGGAGGCGGCCTCCAACTTCTCCAAGACGAAGCTGGCCCCGACGATCGTCAAGGACACCGTGCCCGCGGACGGTTACGGATCCTCGGCGCTGGTCTCGCAGTCGGAGATGCTCGCCGGCGCGGGCGAGAACATCTTCAACTGGAAGTTCGTCGGCGCCTACGGCATCAACACCGACATGCTGGTGCCGTGGAACTCGTTCCTCGCCGGTGACATGGACGCCAAGGGCCTGACCTCTGCGCTGCAGAAGATCTGCGACAAGATCGCGGACGACGACTCCATCGAGAAGTTCGAGGTCAGCTAGTACCACCATGGGCGACACGATCACCACCCCGAAAGCCGCGAGCCGCCGGTCCACGCCGGCCGCTCGTGGCGGGCGTCCCCGACGCCGCAAGCTCACCTTCGACCGGGTGACGTTCTTCCTCGCGTTCCTCGGTATACCGCTGACGGTCTTCGTCCTCTTCGTCCTGTACCCGTTCGTCCAGGCGATCTACTGGGCGATGACCGACTGGAGCGGCTACAGCTCGGACTACAACTTCGTCGGGCTGGACAACTTCACCAAGATGTTCGAGGACGACGTCTTCCTGAAGGCGTTGCGCAACGTCGCGCTGCTCGCGGCCTTCGTGCCGCTGGTCACGCTGTCGCTGTCTCTGGGGGTGGCTGTCGCCATCACCCTGGGCGGGCCCAGCAAGGGGCCCGTCCGGGGGATCGGGGGGGCGTCGTTCTACCGGGTCATCTCGTTCTTCCCCTACGTCGTACCGGCGATCATCGTCGGTCTGATCTGGGCGCAGATGTTCGACCCGAACGCCGGCCTGATCAACGGCTTCCTCACCAGTCTGGGGCTTGACGGCTTCGACGCGTTCGCCTGGCTGGGCGAGGAGTCGACCGCGATGCCGGCCCTGATGTTCGTCTTCGTCTGGGGACTCGTCGGGTTCTACGCGGTGCTCTTCATCGCCGCGATCAAGGGTGTTCCCGCCGAGCTGTACGAGGCGGCCAGGATCGACGGAGCCGGCCGGTTCCGGATGACGATCTCGGTCACCCTGCCGTCGATCCGGGACAGTGTGCAGACGGCGTACATCTATCTGGGCATCGCCGCGCTGGACGCGTTCGTCTTCGTACAGGCGCTGCTGCCGAACGGCGGGCCGAACAACTCGACGCTCACGATCAGCCAGCATCTGTTCACGACTGCCTTCCGCAAGGGGCAGTTCGGATACGCCACCGCGATGGGTGTCGTCCTCGCCGTCGTCACCCTGGTGTTCGCGGCGCTGGTGTTCACCGTCAACCGCCTGACCGGTGGTGGCGAGGAAAAGAGTAGTGCGCGTGGGTTCTTCAAGGGTCGGCGTGCTGGAGCCAAGGGAGGTGCCCTGTGAGCGCCACAGCCGCCGACCGGAGCCTGGCAGCCGACCGGAAGCTGGTGCGGACCTCCGCAAGCAGTGACCGCCGGTTCGCGGCGATCTCGCACACCCTGCTCACCCTCTGGGCCGTGGTCGTGATCGTGCCCATGCTGTGGGTGCTGATGTCGTCGTTCAAGTCGACCGGTGAGATCCTCTCGTCGCCGTTCTCGCTCCCGGATCACTGGAGGTTCGAGAACTACTCGAACGCCTGGTCCGACGCGAACATCGGGAAGTACTTCCTGAACTCGGCGATCGTCGTCGTCTCCGCGCTGTTCCTGGTCATGCTGCTGGGCGCCATGTGCGCCTACATCCTGGCCAGGTTCCAGTTCCCGGGGCGCCGGCTGATCTACTACACGATGCTGGCCGGACTGACCTTCCCGGTCTTCCTGGCCATCGTCCCGCTGTTCTTCCAGCTGCAGAACTTCGGGTTGCTCAACACGCGTCCGGGACTGATCCTCACCTACGTCGCGTTCGCGCTGCCGTTCACGATGTTCTTCCTCTATTCGTTCTTCCGGTCACTGCCGCATGACGTCTACGAGGCCGCACTGATCGACGGCGCGGGTGACTGGCGGGCGTTCTTCCAGGTGATGCTGCCGATGGCCAGTCCGGGCATGGCCGCGGTGGCGATCTTCAACTTCCTGGGGCTGTGGAACCAGTTCCTGCTGCCGGTGGCACTCAACACCAACCAGGACAACTGGGTCCTGACCCAGGGGATGGCTGCCTACGCGGCCTCGCAGGTCTACGACATCGACTACGGTGCGCTGTTCGCGGCGATCGTGATCACGGTCGTGCCTGTACTGGTCGTGTACGCCATCTTCCAGCGCCGGATCTCCGGTTCGGTGTCGCAGGGCACCTTCCGCTGACGGCTGCCGCCTGACCGCCCGCCGGGGCCAACGTTCGTTGGCTCC
>NZ_JBFAXR010000066.1:0-47243 GCF_040680895.1 Streptomyces sp. NPDC051940
CGGCGTACGCGGATCTGCAGTCCGGCAGCCTCGACCCAGGCACCCCTGAAGCCCGTCCGGCGTTTGAGGACTTCGGGCGAAGCCCGAAGCGCGTCAGCCGACGCAACCGCACACAAAGCCCGTCCGGCGTTTGAGGACTGAGGCGCGCAGCGCCGAAGCGCGTCAGCCGGCGCAACGCACCATGAAGCCCGTCCGGCGCTTGAGGACGAGGCGCGCAGCGCCGAAAGCCGCGGCAGAGGCGATAGCCACCCGTAGCCGAGGCGCAGCCCTCCGTGGCCGAGTTTTCACCAATGGGCTTCCCAAGGAGCGCGACAGCCCTACTCTGAAGAGCACAGCATCGGTGGGGGCCGATGCTGATCAGGGGGCGAGACAGTGAGGTGCGGCGCCTGGCGCGGGGTAGACGTGACCCGTGACGGCGGCGGCCGTCCGGGAGCGCACTTCGCCCGGGCGTCGCGCTTCACCGACCGTTCTCCGCCGGACTGGGGGTGGACCTCCATGGCTCGAATCCGTGTACTCGTGGTGGACGACCACCGCATCTTCGCCGAGTCCCTGGCCGCCGCACTCGCCGCCGAACCGGACGTCGACGTGATGGCGGTGGGCAGTGCTCAGGCGGCGCTGCGCCTGCTGGACCGTGCGGTCTCCGAGGGCCGCCGCTTCGACGTGCTGCTCGCGGACACCGAGGCGCACGACCCGGCCCCGCACAGAGCCGACCCGGCCGCGCCCGCGGTCAACGGCTCGTCGCACGCGTCACCCGACGCACCCGCGCCGGGCATCTCCCTGGTGGCGAGAGCCCGTACGGCCCATCCCACGACCCGTGTGGTGGTGCTGGCCGAGCGCGACGACCCTCGGCGCGCGGCCGCCGCCCTGCAGGCGGGCGCGTCGGGCTGGGTGGCCAAGGACTGTTCGCTGCAGCGGCTGCTGGCCGTCATCCGAGGCGTCCTGCGCGACGAGACGCATCTGCCGCCGGCGCTGCTCACCGGCGTACTGCGGGAGTTGACGGCCGCGCGCAAGCACCGCACGGAGAGCGAGCAGCTCGTCGAGTCGCTCACCCCGCGCGAACGCGAGGTGCTGCGCTGCATGGTGGCCGGTCTGGGCCGCAAGGCCGTCGCCGAGCGGCTCTACCTCTCCCCGCACACGGTCCGCACCCATATGCAGAACGTCCTCGGCAAGCTCGGCGTGCACTCCACGCTGGCCGCCGTGGCGCTGGCCCGCCGGGCCGGGGTGGGCCCGGCGGATCTCGGGGAGCCGGCGACGCTGTCGTCGTAAGGGGCGAAGGTCAGGCGCTCCCGTACGCCACCATCAGGTACTTGTTGTGTTCGCCGCCGTCGTCGGACACCGTGTTGAGCCCCATGTAGATGCGGCCGTGGGCGTAGGCGAAGGTGTCGCGGTCGGGTGAGAGCTGGGCGTCGATCTCGGACTGCGAGGCGGGCAGCCGCAGCCACGCGTCCTGCTTCCCGGTGGCGGGATCGATCGCCAGGACGCGGCCGGGTTCCTTGTACGTCGGCTCCAGGTACACGAGCAGCTTCGATCCGGCCATGCGCAGCGGCGCGACCGTCCGTCCCTCACCGGCGTCGAACTTCCTGACCTCCTTGCCCGTGCCGAGGTCGAAGGCGACGATCTCGTTGGTCGAACGGCCGTCCGCGGAGCCGGAGCTGTGCTCCTGCGAGGCGAGGTAGACGTACGACCCGTCGACGGCGACCGTGCGGCAGGGTTCGATCTCCGTGGCCTCGCAGTTGGGGTCGTACTTCGCGGAGTCGCCGCCCCCGGCGACGGTGCCGAGCGAGATCCTGGCGCGCAGTCTGCCCTGGTCGTCGAGGGAGAGCAGATCGCTGGTGCCGCTGTGGTCGCCGAGGGTGAGGCCCACGACCACCGGGTCGGTGGACAGCAGCTGCGCGTACTGGGTGCCGTTGGGGAGGCGGTAACTCCAGACCGGCTGCTTGGTGTTGACGTCGAGCTTCTCGACCCGCATCTGGGGGCTGCTGTAGTTGCCGCAGCGGACGACCGCGACCAGGGCCCGGCCGCCGCCGAAGCCGTCCTCGCTGCACTCGGTGCCGGACTGGGACTGCCAGAGCGGGTCGCCGCCCTCCAGCTTCCACACGATGGCGCCGCTCGTGCCGCCGGCGGCCACGGCGCCGCCGCCGACGGTCACCTCGTCGAGCCGCAGCGGCTGGTCGCCGTCCGTTCCGGAGCCCTGCCAGAGCTTCTTGCCCTGCGCGATGTCGATCACCGCGACGACGGAGCAGCTCGGGTGGTCGTCCTTGTTCGCGGGCTTGTGGTCCTGGAAGAGCACGGCCGCCTTGCCGTCCTCGGTCATGTGCTGGGAGGCGCCGCAGATCTCGCCGTCGAGGGGCAGCCGCCACTGCTCCTTGCCGGAGGCGCTGTCGTATCCGGCGACCGCGTACGGCTCGCCCTTGGCGACGGTCTTCTCCGTGGCCCACAGCCCGTCCGTACCCATGACGCTGGCGCTGATCTTCGGATACGCGACGCTGAACAGCTCGCGCCCGGCGACGGACTTCGGCTTCGCGTCGGCGCCGCCGGGCTGGTCGCCTCCGGCGGCGGTGGTGGTCTTCGTGTCGCCGTCGTCGGTGAGTTGCCAGGCGGTGTAGCCGGAGCCGGCGACGAAGAGCATGGCGAGGATGACGCTGAGGGTGATCACGGCTTTGGCGCGGGGGGAACGGGTGTGGGGGTGCGGAGGTTGGTGGGTTTGGTGCGGGGTGGGCGCGGGGTGCTGTGCGGGGGCGTACGCGGGGTACGCCTCGGGGGGTGCCGGCTGCTGGTACGGGTTCGGATAGCCGTATGCCGGCTGCGCGGTGGAGCCGGGGGTTCCGTAGCCGGGCTGGTGGGGGGTGTTCGGGGTCCCGTAGCCCGGTGTCTGCTGCGGGAACCCGGGATAGCCCGCTCCGCCGGGCTGCGGCTGCGGTTGCCCGGGGGGCCCGAAACCCCCGGGCTGCGGCTGCTGGTTCGGCGGCTGCGGCTCGGTCACGTTTCCCCCCGGGGGCCGGCGCGGTCAAGTTCCTACGTTTCTATCACCGTCCCGTACGGAGGGGCCTCCGGGGGAAGGCGTCACAGACCGACCCTTCCAACGTGACCGGCACCAATCCCAGCCCGTCCGGCGCTTGAGGACGAGGCGCCGACTGCGTCAGCCGACGCAAAGGCGACCTCCAGCCCGTCCGGCGTTTGAGGACTGAGGCGCGAAGCGCCGAAGCGCGCCGCAGGCGCCAGCGGGACCGCACCGCGCAGCGGACCGCGGCAAGGGATGCTCAGTCACCCTCCTCCTGGACCGCCCGGTCCAGGAGCCCCGTTCGGGCCGCCAGCGCCGCCGCCTCCAACCGTGAACCGACGCCGAGCTTCATGAGCACGCGCTGGACGTGCGTGCGGGCCGTCGACGGGGCGATGCCCATGCCCGCTGCGATGAGGCGGGTGTCCTCGCCCTCGGCGACGCGGACCAGGACCTCCACCTCGCGCGGGGTGAGCATCTCCAGCAGGCGCGCGCCCTCGTCGTCCGGTGCGGCCGCGGGGTTGAGGAGTTCCGCGAAGGCGCCCTGGAGGAGCTGGGGGGCCACCGCGGCCTCGCCGGCGCGGGCCTTGACCATGGCGCGTTCGACGCCCTCGATCCGTTCGTCGTGGCGGACGTAGCCGGAGGCCCCCGCCGCGAACGCGGCCGCGATGCCGCGCGGCGACGGCACCGGTCCCAGCACGACCACGGCTATCTGCGGGCGCTCGGCCTTGATCCGTACGACCGGATCGAACACCCCCGGCGCGGCCGGGGACCCCGTGCCGAGCAGGCACACCTCGGGTGACCGGCTGATGACCAGCTCCGCCGCCCCCGCGACCGGCGCGGTCGCCGCGAGCACCCGGTGCCCGCGCAGCTTGAGCGCGGAGGCAAGCGCCTCCGCGAGCAACCGGTGGTCGTCGACCACGATGAGCCGCACTGCCATGGCACGCCCTCCCCCATCCCGCAGCCGGCAGCTGAATCCCCGTTCTCCCCCGAAGGCCAGTGTTCAGCGGGGTCTTGCCCCCGGAAGGTACCGCCTTACCGGCCAGAAGTATCCCGGAATGTCGAAATCTCCGGCGTTACCGCGCACGTCGGCGTACCCGGGCTCATACCGCCCGGCAGTCCGCCGCGGCTTCGCCGAACCGTCGCCGGCGCTCCGGCCGCCCGTCCGCCACAGGGCTCGCGCCCGTCACGGACGACGCCTCCGCGCACGGCTCCCGGGCGGGCGTCAGCCTGCCTGCGGCGCCCGGTGTTCCGCGATCCGCGCGAAGTCCTCGACGGTGAGCGCCTCTCCGCGCGCTTGCGGCGACACTCCCGCCGCGACCAGCGCCGCCTCCGCCGCCGGGGCCGAGCCGGCCCACCCCGACAGCGCCGAGCGCAGCGTCTTGCGGCGCTGGGCGAAGGCCGCGTCGATCACCCGGAAGACCTCCGCCCTCGACGCGGTCGTCCGCGGCGGGTCGCGGCGGACCAGGGACACCAGGCCCGAGTCGACGTTCGGCGCGGGCCAGAAGACGTTGCGGCCGATGGCTCCGGCGCGCTTGACGTCCGCGTACCAGTTGGCCTTCACCGACGGGACGCCGTAGACCTTCGAGCCCGGCGCCGCCGCCAGCCGGTCCGCGACCTCCGACTGCACCATCACCAGCGTGCGCTCGATGGTCGGGAAGGTCGCGAGCATGTGCAGCAGCACCGGCACCGCCACGTTGTACGGCAGGTTCGCCACCAGCGCCGTCGGCTCCGGGCCCGGCAGCTCGGTGACCTGCATCGCGTCGGAGTGCACCAGCGCGAAGGACTCCGCCCGGGCCGGCAGCCGCGCGGCGACCGTGGCCGGGAGGGCCGCCGCGAGCACGTCGTCGATCTCCACCGCCGTCACCCAGCGCGCCGCCTGCAGCAGCGCGAGGGTGAGCGAGCCGAGGCCCGGTCCCACCTCCACGACCACGTCGTCGGGGCGCACCTCGGCCGTGCGGACGATGCGCCGCACGGTGTTGGCGTCGATGACGAAGTTCTGGCCGCGCTGCTTCGTCGGGCGTACGCCCAGCGCCGCGGCCAGCTCCCGGATGTCGGCGGGCCCGAGCAGCGGGCCTTCGGTGGTGCTTGAACTCACCTGTACAGGTTACGGCCGCAGACGGGCCACGGCGCCGCCCCCCGCTGGATGTACAGCTTCTTCGCCCGGTACGTCTGCTCCTCGGCGGACGCGTCCTGCGGGCGGCCGCTGCCGCCCACGCCCTGCCAGGTCCGGGTGTCGAACTGGTACAGCCCGCCGTACGTCCCAGACGGGTCGGTCACGTGCGGCCGCCCGCCGGACTCGCACGAGGCCAGCGCCGACCAGTTCAGGCCCTCCGCCCCGGCGACGGACGCGGGCCGCGGGCGGGTGCCGACGCGGACGACCTGCGGCTCGGGCTCGCGCAGCACCGTCACGCTCAGGCGCTGGTGCTCCTTGCGTACGCCGTCGACCGTGCGCACCCGGTAGACGACGCGGCGGGCGCCCTCGCGGCCGGGGCGCTCCACGACCCGCTCGCCGGCGTACCGCGACGGGTCGCGGCGGGTGACGGTGGGGTACGGGACGGTCTCGACGCGTACCCGCTCGCGGGTGCGCACCTGCTCCACCACGATCCGCTGCCCGTTCCGCGGCACCGAGTCCAGCGGCGCCGACACCCGGTCCTCGGGGTGCGGGTCCACGCCCGCCTCCCGCAGCGCCTCGCGGACCGTGGCCGCGCGGGTCCGTACCGTGCGCTCGCGGCCCGCGACGACGACGCGGACCTCCCGCTCGGTGAGGACCTCGACCGCCAGCCCGTTGCGCCCGATCGCCGTGCCGCGCGAGGCGGACACGTCGGCCCGGCCCGGCATCGCCAGCCGGCCGAGGGCCTCGTCGACGGTACGGGCGGTCGTCCACAGCGTGCGCCGGCGCCCGTCGACGGTGAGCTGGACCGGGCGGGCGTGCCGCACGGTGACCGTGTCACCGTGGTGCAGGCCGGTGTCCGGCGCGGGGAGCACGCGGTCGTACGGGCCGGTGTCGACGCCGCCCGCGTCGAGCAGCTCGCCGACGGTGTCCGCCAGCGTGTACACCCGGCGCTCCGCGCCGTCCACCTCGAGCGTCACGCTCTTGCCGTCGGCGACGAACGCCGTGGTGCCGCCGGCCAGCGTGGCGACCACCAGCGCCTGCGGCACCAGCCGCGTCGCCTGCTGCCGGCGCCGCCGGGTACGGGCGGCGCGGGCCCCGATCCGGGCGGCGGCCCGGCTGCCCGGCTCTTCGTCGAGCCGGGCGGGTCTGTCGTACGAGGGAGTCACCTTGCTCCAGTCGTCCGGGAACAGTTCACGTCCACCGAAGGCGGACGGGCCGGGGACCATAGCGCGGGCGCGGCACCGCGCAAAACCGGTCCGTCACCCGCTGTGACGGACCGGGGAGCCGGACGGCGCAATCTCAATACCCGAACGCACGCGCCGTGTTGGCCGCGACCGCCGCGGCCAGCACGTCTTCCGCCACACCCTTCGAGGCGGCCATCGCACGCAGCGTGACCGGAATGAGATACGGGGCGTTAGGCCGTCCGCGGTACGGCACGGGCGTCAGGAACGGCGCGTCCGTCTCGACGAGGACCAGCTCCAGCGGGGCGACGGCGAGGGCGTCGCGCAGCGGCTGGGCGTTCTTGAAGGTGACGTTCCCGGCGAAGGACATGTAGTAGCCCTTGTCGGCGCAGACGCGCGCCATCTCCGCGTCGCCGGAGTAGCAGTGGAAGACGGTCCGCTCGGGGGCGCCCTCCTCGTCCAGCACCCGCAGCACGTCGTCGTGGGCGTCGCGGTCGTGGATCACCAGCGCCTTGCCGTACCGCTTGGCGATGTCGATGTGCCGGCGGAAGGACAGCTCCTGCGCGGCGACGCCCTCCTCGCCCGTACGGAAGTAGTCCAGGCCCGTCTCGCCGACCGCCTTCACGTGGTCGAGCGCCGCCAGCGCCTCGATCTCGGCGAGGGCCTCGTCCAGGGCCTCCTGGCCGCCGGGGGTGCGCGCGCCCTGCCGGGACCAGCCGTCGGGGTCGCCCAGCACGATCCGGGGGGCCTCGTTGGGGTGCAGGGCCACCGCCGCCCAGACGGCGTCGTGGGCCGCCGCGGTCTCGGCGGCCCAGCGCGAGCCCTTCACGTCGCAGCCGACCTGGATCACGGTCGTGACGCCGGCCCGCGCGGCCTTGGCCAGGGCTTCTTCTACAGTGCCGTCCTGCATGTCCAGATGGGTGTGCGAGTCGGCGACGGCCACACGCAGCGGCTCGGGCAGCGGCGGCGCGGCGGTTTTGTCCATGCCGCCGACTCTACTTCCGGGCGTGGACGCGCCGTCCGGCCAGGGTCGGCGGCCGGCTCCCGGCCGGGGTCAGTGGTAGTAGCTCTCCCAGCCCTTCACGGCCGTGCGCACCTGCCCCGACCGCATGATCCGTACGACGTGCTCGCCGCAGTTCAGGCACGTCGGCCTGGTCAGGGGTGAGGGGACCCGCTCACCGTCGGCGTGGTAGGTGACGTAGGGACGACCCTTGGCGTCGGTGTGGTGGTGTATCTCGTAACTCTGCTCCCAGGCGTGCCCGCATCGCATACACGCGAAGGCATACGCCTCAGTGACCGTCTCGCCGGTCTCGCTCATGCCGTCCGCCTCCTTTACCGGAGTGCCCCTCTTCCTTCCACCAGTGGACACCCGATCGGGCCGGCTCGCAGCCTGCCCTGTCCCTTGTTGGGACGGATTTTCCCGGCGCATGGGAAAGGGGCCCGGCTGCCGGAGGGGCCCTTTACCCAGGGCCCACGGGCTTTACCGCGTCCTGCCCGGGACCTTTACCGCCCCGTACCGTCACCGGCCGCGTTCTTTGCCGCCACCACGGCATCGAAGACCTCCCGCTTGGGTAGGCCCAGCTCCTGCGCCACGGCCGCGATGGCCTCCTTGCGGCGCTCCCCGGCCTCCTCGCGGACGCCGACCCGGCGCGCCAGCTCCTCGGGCGTCAGGGCCTGGGGGCCGCGCTCGGGGGCGCCCTCGACGACGACGGTGATCTCGCCGCGCACCCCGCCGGCGGCCCAGTCGGCCAGCTCCTTCAGCGGGCCGCGGCGGACCTCCTCGTACGTCTTGGTCAGCTCCCGGCACACCGCGGCCCGGCGGTCCTCGCCGAAGACCTCGGCCATGGCGGCGAGGGTGTCGGCGAGGCGGTGCGGGGCCTCGAAGTACACGAGCGTGCGCCGCTCGTCCCCGACCTCCTTCAGCCGGGACAGCCGCTCGCCGGCCTTGCGGGGCAGGAAGCCCTCGAAGCAGAAGCGGTCCACGGGCAGCGCGGACACGGCGAGGGCGGCGAGTACGGCGGAGGGTCCGGGCACGGCGGTGACGGTGATGCCGTGCTGCACGGCGGCCGCGACCAGCCGGTAGCCGGGGTCGGACACGGACGGCATCCCGGCGTCGGTGACCAGCAGCACGCGCCGGCCGCCGGTCAGGGCCTCGACGAGCTCGGGCGTACGGGCGGTCTCGTTGCCCTCGAAGTACGACACGACGCGCCCGCGCGGCTCGACGCCCAGCGCCTGGGTGAGCCGGCGCAGCCGCCGGGTGTCCTCCGCGGCGATCACGTCGGCGGCGCCCAGCTCGGCCGCGAGCCGCGGCGAGGCGTCCGTGAGGTCGCCGATGGGGGTACCGGCCAGTACGAGGAGCCCGGTGGGGCTGGGTGCGCTGTCCACGGCCCCAGTCTGCCCTGCGCGGGGCGGGGGGCGCGTGGCGGGGAGGGGCGGGTGTGGGCCGGGTACGCGGGCTGTGGGTGCCGGGCACGCCACACCCCGTGCTTACGGGCCCACCCATAGGATGGCCCACCGTGAGCAGCGACACGGCGACCGAGGCGGCGCACCGGACGGACGAGGAGACGGTGCGCGGGCTGTGGCCCGCCCGGCTGAGGCGCTTCGGATACGTCGCCCCGGCCCGGACCACCAGCCGCGACCGCCTGCTCCCGCCGTACGCCGAGGGCGGCACCCGGGTCTGGGAGCTGCTCGGGGCGAGCCCCGACGGGGCGCGCCGGATGGTGCGGATCTCCGCCTGGGCGGGTCCGCTGCTGGTCGCGCTGTTCGCGGGCCTGATCCGCTTCTGGCGGCTGGGCAGCCCGCACGCGGTGATATTCGACGAGACGTACTACGCGAAGGACGGCTGGGCGCTTCTCCAGCAGGGTTATGAGGGCGTCTGGCCGAACGACGCCAATGCCAGGATCCTTGCCGACCCGCAGACGATCCCGCTCTCCTCGGACCCCTCCTACGTGGTCCATCCGCCGGTCGGCAAGTGGGTCATCGCGCTGGGCGAGTGGATGTACGGCCTGAACCCGTTCGGCTGGCGGTTCATGATGGCCGTGCTCGGCACGCTCTCCGTGCTCATGCTCTGCCGGATCGGCCGCCGGCTCTTCCGCTCGACGCTGCTGGGCTGCCTGGCCGGCGGGCTGATGGCGGTGGACGGCCTGCACTTCGTGATGAGCCGCACGGCGCTGCTGGACCTCGTCGTCATGTTCTGGGTGCTGGCGGCCTTCGGCTGTCTGCTCGTCGACCGGGACAGGTTCCGCGAGCGGCTGGCGGCGGCGCTGCCGGCGGACGGGCGGCCGGACGCCTCGGTGGCGGAGTCGATGTGGTTCCTGTGGCGTCCGTGGCGCCTGGGGGCCGCGGTCTTCCTGGGCCTGGCGATCGGTACGAAGTGGAACGGCGCGGTGTTCCTCGCCGCGTTCGGGATCCTCATGGTCCTCTGGGACGCCTCGGGCCGCCGGGTCGCGGGCGCGCGCAACTCCTATCTCTGGACGCTCATCCGCGACGTCCCGATGGCCCTGACGATCGTCCCGGTGGCGCTGCTGACGTACCTCGCGAGCTGGACGGGCTGGTTCGCGACGTCGGGCGGCTACTTCCGGGACTGGGCGTCGGACCGCGGCGGCTGGGGCTGGACGCAGGCGCTGCGCTCGCTGTGGCACTACCACCACGAGGTGTGGCAGTTCCACGTCAACCTCGAGACGGCCCACCGCTACGAGTCCAACCCCTGGACCTGGCCGGTGGCCGGCCGCCCCGTCTCGTACTTCTGGGAGGGCCCCAAGCCCGGCAAGTCCGGCTGCCCCGCGGACGCCTCGCAGGACTGCGCCCGCGAGGTCCTCGCCCTCGGCACCCCGCTGCTGTGGTGGCTGGGCATCGCGGCGGTGGTCTACTGCCTCTACCGCTGGGCCCTGCGCCGCGACTGGCGCGCGGGCGCCCTCCTGTGCGGCCTCGCCGCGGGCTGGCTCCCGTGGCTGCGCTACCAGGAACGCACGATCTTCTACTTCTACGCGGTGGTCTTCGTCCCGTTCCTCTGCCTCGCCCTGGCCATGCTCCTCGGCGCGATCGCGGGCCCCCCGGGCTCCTCGGAACGCCGCAGAACGGTGGGCGTGGTGACGGGGGGCGTGCTGGTCCTGCTGATCGTCTGGAACTTCATCTACTTCTTCCCGATCTACACGGGCCAGACGATCTCCCGGGACGAGTGGAGCGACCGGATGTGGTTCAGCACCTGGATCTAGCCGCGGCTGGCCTCGTCTTGGCCGCCGACGTCCTGATCCCACGCGCGAACAGGCGCTGGCGCCGGTTCCGGTGTGCTCAGCTCGCATCCCGACTCGACCGGGGAGACAGCGTGCGAATCGCCTGCCACGCGCGGCTGCGCAACACGGGGGGCAAGCGGCATCGGGCGCATGTGGACTTCGGGCCGTCCGGGTGCGCATATCCGCAGCAGAGACAGCGCGATTCCGATGCTTCGACTCGGACCTCCCGGTGCCGTGGTCGTCGCGGTGGAACCCGACCGGTCCATGGTGGTCTGCGAGCTGACCGCAGGCCATCTGGAGATCCTGCTGCCAGCCGCGAAGGAATCGCTGCTCCGAGCAATTGCGCGAGCTCTCTCCTCCTGAGCCCATCGGCCGCGCGGGCACCCCGGTTGCTGCCGTCAGCCGCCCCAGGCCGCGACGACGTCGTCCGCCGCCCAGACCAGGCCCACGCCGTCGCGTGGCATGCGCTCGGAAACGCCGGAGAGGGAGACGACCGCCAGGCCGGTTTCCGCGGGGTCGGCACCCGGGACCTGGGTCGCGCCCCGGCGCAGAGCGGCCAGGTCGTGCGCGTCGAACGGCGTCTCCAGCCACTTGACGGAGCCCACGAAATCGATCCGGTCGGCGACCGGCGCGCGGTCGGCTCCGACCAGGTCGAGTTCGGGGTCGAACTGCCGGTTCCACCAGCCGCCGACCACCTCCGTCTGCGGCCATGGCAGGCTGCCCGCGACGGCCGCCAGCTCCAGCGCCTCGCGCACGAGCGGCTCCACCGCACGGCCCCGCCAGCTGTGCCACCGCCGCTCGACGGCCCGGTAGCCCGCCGCCGGCTGACCGCGCCTGGCCAGGTTCTGGGCCGAGCGCAGGACCGCCAGGTACAGCCGCAGGTTGCTGTCCGCGACGCGGTACAGCGCCGGCTTGCCCGGCCGGGTGGACAGCGGCTGCTCCACGGCCAGCACGTGCTTCTCCTCCGTGAGCCGGCGCAACAGCGGCGAGAGCGTGCCTGATGGCAGCGCGCCCTCCCGGCTGCCGGCAGTCGCGGCGATGTTGGCGTGCGTACGCTCCCCGGCTCCGACCGCCTCCAGTACCCGGCGAGCCGTGTCGGGGTTCGGGAACTCGGCCATGAGTGTGGTCTCCGGCACCCCGAAAACCGGTGAGGCCGGGTCGGCGCACTCGGCGCGCAGGAACTCCAGCGCAGGCGTGCCGTGCGGCCAGGCCCGCAGAATGCCGGGCAGCCCCCCGGACACCAGATGCGCGTCCAGCGCGGCGGCGCCGCCCAAGCCCAGTGCGGCACCGGTCTCGGCCGGGTCGAGTGCGCCCAGCACCAGGTTGTCGGCCCGGCCGTAGAAGGGTCTGTCGTACGCGGTCAACCGCTCCATCATGTGCAGGTCCGAGCCGAGCAGCAGCAACAGCACCGGCCGCGTGGACAGCAGCCGGTCCCAGGCCGTCTGCAGCGCTCCCTCGAAGACGACGTCCTGCTCCGACAGCCACGGCAGCTCGTCCAGCACCACGACGCACGGCTCGGTGGGCAGCGCACCGGCCAGGATCCGGAAGATGTCCGGCCATGCCGCGCTCTCCAGCCGCGGCACCAGGTCCCGGTCGCCCTCGTCGGCGATGAGCGTGGATCCGCGCAGCTCCGACAGCAGTGCGGCCGTGGCCTCGACCGGGGAGGCCCCCTTGGTCGCGGTGAAGTACAGGTACGGGACCCCGGACCGGTCGCAGAACTCCTGCACCAGCCGGCTCTTGCCGACCTGCCGGCGGCCCCGGACGGCCAGGGCCACACCACGTCCCGACACTCGGACCCGCTCCAGGCGCTTGCCCAGCAGCGCAAGCTCCCGGCCCCGCCCGATGAACCCACTCGTCGCCACACGATCAGCTCTTTAGGTAGCCGACATCTACGTAGATTGAATCTACATAGCCGCCTCCATCAGGGCAATGCGGCGGCGGGTGGGCCTCCGCGGGCGGCGGCCTACGCCTCCGGGGCGTCCGTCCCGTACAGCGCCGCGATCTCCTTCGACGTGCTCCAGCCGCTGAACGTCGGGGACTGGGGCCAGCCCTCCGGGGAGTCCTGCCATTCCTCCTGGCGGCCGTACGGGAGGAGGTCGATCAGGGGGAAGGAGTGGCTGAGCTGTTCCGTGCCGCGGCCGTCCGTGTGCCAGGTGCGGTACACCGCGTCGCCGTCGCGGAGGAAGACGTTCACCGCGTAGCCGCCGCCGGGCGGGGCGCCCGTGTCCGTGCCGAACGGGCTGTTCGCCGTGGAGTACCAGTCCATCCGGTTGCCGACCCGCCGCTTGTAGGCGAGCGCCTCGTCGATCGGGCCCTGCGTGACGATCACGAACCGGGCGTCGTACGCCTGCAGGAACTCCAGCCGGGTGAACTGGGACGTGAAGCCCGTGCAGCCCGAGCACTGCCACTCCTTGCCCTCGGACCACATGTGGTTGTAGACGATCAGCTGCCGCCTGTCCCCGAAGACGTCCGCCAGCCGCACCGGGCCGTCCGCACCCTCCAGGGTGTAGTCCGGCATCCGGACCATCGGCAGCCGGCGCCGCTGCGCGGCGATCGCGTCGAGTTCCCGGGTCGCGGCCTTCTCCCGGGCGCGCAGGGCGTCGAGTTCGTGCTGCCAGGTGTCCGCGTCGACGACGGGCGGTAGTGCGTTCGCAGTCATGGTCCCTCGCTGAGAAACGTCGATGGATTGCGCTGTACGGAGGTAGACCGCGCCCGGCCGCGGAACTCATCGGTCCTCCCCGGCACGCCCCGTAATGCACCCTTCCAGGCGAATGACGTCTCTCGTCGCGTTCGGCGTGCCTTAGGGTGCGAGGCACAGGTGCGTGGTACACGCGGGCGGCGAGGGAGCTGCGGGTTATGTGGGACGGGCAGCAGGGGCAGGGCGGCGCGGCGGGCGCCGGCCGGCCGCAGGGTCCGTACGGGCAGCAGGAGCCGTACGGACGGCCGCAGGATCCGTACGGACGGCCGCAGCAGGGTTACGACGGTGGGCAGGCCCACCCCTGGGACGCGGCCCGGCCCCAGGGCGCCCCCTACCAGCCGCCCGCCCCGGACCCCCGGAGCGGCGGATACGGCCGGGATCCCGGATACCCCCAGGGACAGGAGCCCGCGGACCCCCAGCACGGCCACCCCCACCAGACCGCCTACGCCCAGGGCCAGTGGCAGCCCGCCGGCGGCGACACCCAGACCTTCCCCGCGTACAACGCCCACAACGATCCGGACGGCCGCGACACCGCCGCGGGCAGCGGCCACCGCCGGCGTAAGCCCGCCAAGCCGCCGTGGCGGAAGTGGGCCGCCATCGGCGCCGCCGCCGTCGTGGTCGTCGGCGCCGCCGGCTTCGGCGCGTACACCGTGCTCGGCGACGACGGGAAGACGCCCGCCGCGAAGAAGACGCCCAAGCCCGTCAACACCGCGCCGCCCACGGTGAAGGAGGTCACCGCCATGGGCACCCGCTTCCTCAGCGCCTGGGCCGGCGGTCAGGCCCCCGCCGCCGCCGCGCTCACCGACGACGCCGTCACGGCGCAGGCCGGACTGACGGCGTACACCACGGACGCCGCCGTCACCTCCGTGAAGCTGACGCCGGGCGTCCCGGCCGGCACCTCGCTGCCGTACCACGTCGAGGCCCAGGTGAAGTACGGCGAGAAGACCTCGCCTTGGACGTACGACGCGAAGCTCGAGGTCAAACGGGACACCAAGACGGGCAAGGCCGTCGTCCACTGGGCACCCACCGTCCTGCATCCCAAGCTCGGCGAGGGCGAGAAGCTGCGCACCGGCGAGCCCGACGCCCCGCCGGTGAAGGCCCTGGACCGCAACGGCAAGCTGCTCGACACGAAGACCTATCCCTCGATGGGCCCGATCATCGCCAGCCTCCGCGAGAAGTACGGCAAGAAGGCCGGCGGCAGCGGCGACGTGGAGATCTGGATCGAGCCCGCGAAGACGAAGAAGGGCGAGGACCACAAGGCCGCCGCCCCCGAGACGCTGCTGGTGCTCGCCAAGGGCCGGCCCGGCACCGTGAAGACCACCATCGACGCGCGGATGCAGGCCGAGGCCGAGCGCCAGGTGAAGAAGGCCGGGAAGTCGTCCCTGGTGGCGATCCGCCCGAGCACGGGCGAGATCCTCGCCGTCGCCAACTACCCGGGCGGCGGCTTCGACTCCGCCCTGCAGGGCTCCCTCGCGCCCGGCTCGACGATGAAGGTCGTCACGGCGTCGATGCTGCTGGACAAGGGCCTGGTGACGAGCACCGCCGAGCACCCGTGCCCCAAGTACGTGACGTACGGCGGGTGGAAGTTCCAGAACGTGGAGAAGTTCGAGCTGCCGGACGGCAGCACCTTCGCCCAGTCCTTCGCCAACTCCTGCAACACCGCCTTCATCGGGATGGCCCCCAAGCTGGACGACGACGACCTCACCAAGCAGGCCCGCGACGTCTTCGGCATCGGCCTCAACTGGCAGCCGGGCGTGACGACCTTCGACGGCCGCGTCCCCGTGCAGTCCCAGGCGCAGATGGCCGCCGAGCTGATCGGCCAGGGCGGGGTGCGGGCCAACCCGATGGTGATGGCGTCGGTCTCGGCGACGGTCAGGACGGGCGTGTTCAAGCAGCCGTACCTCGTCTCCCCCCGGGTCGACGGCCGCACCCTGGCCAAGGCGCCGCGCACGATGAAGGCGTCCACGCTCACACAGCTGCGCGGGATGATGGCGGAGACCGCCATCTGGGGCACGGCGGCCACGGCCATGAAGGGCCTCGGCGGCGACGTCGGCGCCAAGACGGGCACGTCGGAGGTCGACGGCCAGGACAAGCCGAACGCCTGGTTCACGGCGTACCGGGGCGATGTGGCGGCGGCCGCGGTGGTGCCGGAGACGGGCCACGGCGGCGAGTTCGCGGGTCCGCTGGTACGGGCCATGCTCGCGATGGGGTGACCGGCGCCCGCGGCCATAACCCGGTCGCATGGCCGGTGCACGTACCGCTAGCGTCACCTCCATGTCATCCGAATCGCCCGCCGGGTCCACCCACCACCTCGCCCACCCCCGCTTCGCCGCCGCCCTCGCCGAGCTGGGCCTCGGCGATCTGGAGGTGCGCCGCTTCCCGGACGCCACCCGCACCGCGCAGCAGGCCGCGGACGCGATCGGCTGCGAGCTCAGCCAGATCGTCAAGTCGCTGATCTTCGAGGCGGACGGTCAGCCGGTGCTGGTCCTGATGGACGGCTCCTCGCGGGTCGACACCGAGCTCGTACGGGCCGAACTCGGCGCCGCCAAGGTCGGCCGGGCGAACGCCGACCTGGTGCGCGCCACGACGGGTTACGCGATCGGCGGCGTCCCGCCGTTCGGGCATCTGACCCGCACCCGGGTGCTGGCCGACCGCGGGCTGCTGGACCACGACGTGGTGTGGGCGGCCGCCGGCGACCCGCACACCGTCTTCCCGATGGAGCCCAAGACCCTCGTCGCCCACGCCGGCGGCAGCGTGGTCGACGTACGCGAGCAGTCGTCTTGACGCCGGTGGTGGTCGCGGTCGTCCTGGCCGCGGCCCTGCTGCACGCCTCGTGGAACGCCCTCGCGCACGGGGTGAAGGACCAGCTCGTCGCGTTCACCCTGATCGGCGGCGGGCAGACGCTTGCCACGCTGCCGCTGCTGTTCTTCGTCCCCGTCCCGGCGGCGGGCGCCTGGCCGTGGCTGCTGACGTCCGTCGCCGTGCACATCGTGTACATGCAGCTGCTCATGCGGTCGTTCACGCTGGGCGACTTCGGCCAGGCGTACCCGATCGCGCGCGGCACGGCGCCGCTGGTCGTCACCGTGGTGGCCGTGTTCGCCGTGGACGAGACGCTGACCGGCGCCCAGGCCGTCGGCGTCGCGCTGGCCACGGCGGGGCTGCTGGGGGTGGCCCTGTGGGGGATACGCACGGGCCGGCCCGACTGGCCGGCGCTCACCGCGGCCGGGGCGACGGGGCTGTCGATCGCGACGTACACCGTCGTCGACGGCATCGGGGTGCGCAACGCGGAGACCGCCCTCGGCTACACGGCCTGGCTGATCTTCCTGATGGGCCCGCTCCTCCCGCTGTACGCCCTGTCCACCCGCGGGCGTGAACTCGCCGCCCAGGTCCGCCCGTTCCTGGCCCGCGGGCTGCTGGGCGGGCTGATGTCGTCCGCCGCGTACGGGCTGGTGCTGTGGGCGCAGACCCGTGCCCCGCTGGGGCCGGTCGCGGCGCTGCGGGAGTCGAGCATCATCGTGGGGGCGGCGATCGGGGCCCTGTTCTTCAAGGAGCGCTTCGGCGCCCCGCGGATCGCCGCGGCGGTGCTGATGGTGCTGGGGATCGGTCTGATGTTGCGTACGGGGTGACCCCGGCCCGTCCGTACGGGCATCATGGGGCGGGTTCACGGGGGAACGGCGACAGGGGGTCCGTCGGTCATGGCAATGCCCAGCGCGATACCGAACACCGGGATGCCGGGGATGACGGCGGGGCCGCCGCGCCGCGGCGCGGGGGTGGCGGCGGGGGTCCTGCTGCTGTTCTTCGGGGTGGCGGTGGTGGCGTGGATCGTCTACGACTTCGTCGAGTTCTCCGACCTCAGCGCCGGGAAGTTCGCGCAGGCGCTGGTCGACCCGCGGATCGGGGTCGAGCCGGAGCTGTTCAACGAGCAGGTCTGGGCGCTGACCGTCCTGATGCTGGTGGTGGGCGTCCTGGCGTGCGCGGCACGGGCGGGCGCGCGGGGGGCGGCGCTCCTCGCCGGCACGATGCTGCTGGCCGTCTCCGCGCGCGAACTGGTCGGGCTCGCGGTCTCGGACGACTTCCGCGACTCCTACATCGGCGGCAACGACCTGGACGTGCTGATCATCGGCAGCTGGGTGGTGGGCCTGCTCGTCTCGGTCGCGGTGCTGGCCCTCATGCTGGCCGCGGCGCCCCGGACACCGGTCCGGCCGGGCGGACCGGGCGCGGCGGCGGGCGCGCTGCTGCTGTTCCTCGGGGTGGTCCAGCTGGCCTGGATCGTCTACTACCTGGCCTCCGACCGGTATCCGTGGAACGCGAAGGACTATCTGCGCCACCTCGTCGACGCCTCCCACGGCGTGATGCCGGGAACCACCGGGTCCGGCGAGATCGGCGGCACTTACTACTCGTACCAGGCGCTCTTCGCCGTGGCGATGCTGCTCTTCGGGGCGCTCGCGCTGGCGGGGCGCAGGTCGGCGGGGGGCGGGGCGGTCGCACTGGCGGCGGTCGTGCTCTATCCGGACGTCCGGTCCATGATCGGTCTGACCCTCGGCTCGGACCACCCCGGCAGCTCCAGCGACAACTGGTACCCGAGCTGGTCGGCGGCCGGGGCCGACACCCCGGGGAAGCTCAGCCTCGCCACGACCGTGGGGGAGGCCGTGCTCTGCGTCGTGGTGATCGTCCTGATGGCGGCCGCCGGGCGGCGGGCGCTCGCGGCGCCCGGCGCGTGGGGCGCGCCGCTTCCACCGGGGCCGCAGGGTCTGTACGCCCCGAACCCGTACCAGCAGCCCACGGTCCCGGGCGGCTACGGCGTACCCCCGCAGGGCGGCTTCGCCCAGCCCCCGCAGGGCGGTTACGGCGTACCCCCGCAGGGCGGCTTCGGCCCCGCGCCGCAGGCGCCGTCCGACGTCCCGCCCGCTCCGGCCGCCCCGCCCCCGATGCCACCGATGCCGCCCGCGCCGCCGGGAACGTGATCCCGGGAACACAACCCCCAGGACCGGCCGCCTACGACCGGTCCGCCCGCGTCCACGCCAGGTTGCCCGCCAGCAGACCGCCGTCCACCGGGAGGGTCACGCCGGTGATCCACCCCGCGTCCCGCGACGCCAGGAACGCCACCGCCGCCGCCACGTCCTCGGGTTCGCCGACCCGCCCCATGGGGTAGACGTTCGCGGCGACGTCGGCCAGGGTCGCCTCGCGGCCGTCCCACGCGCGGGTGCGGATGGTGCCGGGGGCGACGAGGTTGACCCGTACGCCCGAGGCGGCGGCCTCGACGGCGAGGCTGCGGGTGAGGCTCGTCAGTCCCGCCTTCGCGGCGCTGTACGCGTGCTCGCCGAGGCCCGTCTCGCCGTTCACGGAGCCGATGTTGACGATGGCGCCGCGCCCGCCGGCCCGCGCGAGGTGCGGCAGCGCGGCCCGGGCGGCGCGCATCGCGCCGTGCAGGGTCACGTCGAAGGAGGCCAGCCAGTCCGCCTCGGCGACCTGGCCGAACGGGCCGAGGCCCGCGCCCGCGTACGCGTTGTTGACCAGGACGTCGAGCCGGCCGTACACCTCGGCGGCGTGCGCGACGGCCTCCTCGACGTCGGCGGTGCGGCGTACGTCGCAGTGGACGCCCTCCGCCCCGCGGCCGATCGCGGCGGCCGTGGCCTTGGCGGCGTCCCCGTCGATGTCGGCGATCACGACCCGCGCGCCCTCGTCGGCCAGCCGCCGCGCGATGGCGGCCCCGATCCCGTGCGCGCCTCCGGTGACGATCGCTGTGTAACCCCCAAACCGGTTCATGGCCGAAGGTTAGGGCGCGTCCCGCTCAGGCGGTAGATCGCGAACCGGCGGGAACCGACCGCGGATCGAACCCGAACGGCAGCTCCAGCCGGTGCCGACGCATCAGCTCCTCGTCCGACAGCAGCTCCCGGGTCGGCGCGTCCGCGGCGATCACGCCGTCGCTGAGGATGACCGAGCGCGGGCACAGCTCCAGGGCGTACGGCAGATCGTGCGTGACCATGAGGACGGTGACGTCCAGCGACCGCAGGATGTCGGCGAGTTCGCGCCGCGAGGCCGGGTCGAGGTTGGACGAGGGCTCGTCCAGGACCAGGATCTCCGGCTCCATGGCCAGCACCGTGGCGACGGCGACGCGGCGCCGCTGGCCGAAGGACAGATGGTGCGGCGGACGGTCGGCGTACTCCGCCATGCCGACCTGGGCGAGGGCCTTGTCGATACGGGCGGCGAGCTCCGCTCCGCGCAGGCCCGCGGACGCCGGGCCGAAGGCGACGTCCTCGCGGACGGTCGGCATGAAGAGCTGGTCGTCGGGGTCCTGGAAGACGATGCCGACGCGGCGCCGGATCTCGGCGAGGTTCCGCTTCTGTACGGGCAGTCCGGCCACGGTCACGGCGCCCGCGCCGCCGCCGAGGATGCCGTTGAGGTGCAGCACGAGGGTCGTCTTGCCGGCGCCGTTGGGGCCGAGCAGGGCGACGCGCTCACCGCGGTCGATGGTCAGGTCGACGCCGAAGAGGGCCTGGTGGCCGTCGGGGTAGGCGTAGGCGAGGCCGGAGACCTCCAGCGAAGCGGTCATACGAGGCTCCCTCCCGGAAGTCGCGGGGGATTGCGTTCCAGAAGTCATCCGAGGCTCCATCCCAGCAGGCAGACGGCGAGCGCAGTCAGCGGCAGTACGGCGGCGCGGCGCCAGTCGACGGCGGTGGCGGTGACCTCGTCGATCACCGGCATGGTGCCGGTGTAGCCGCGCGAGACCATCGCGAGGTGCACCCGCTCGCCCCGTTCGTAGGAGCGGATGAACAGGGCACCCGCGGACTTGGCGAGCACGCCCCAGTGGCGGACGCCGCGCGCCTCGAAGCCGCGGGACTCGCGCGCGATGCGCATCCGGCGCATCTCGCCGGCGATGACGTCGCCGTAACGGATCATGAAGGACGCGATCTGCACCAGCAGCGGCGGCATCCGCAGCCGCTGCAGGCCGAGCAACACCTCGCGCAGTTCGGTGGTGGCCGCGAGGAGGACGGAGGCGCCGACGCCGAGGGTGCCCTTGGCGAGGATGTTCCACGCGCCCCACAGGCCCGACTCGCTCAGCGACATACCGAGTACGTCGACGCGCGGGCCCTCCGCGACGAACGGCAGCAGCAGCGCGAACGCCACGAAGGGCACCTCGAAGACCAGCCGCCTGAGCAGGAACGACACCGGGACGCGGGCGAGTACGGCGACACCCGCGAGGAGCGCCGCGTACAGCGCGAACGCCCACATGGCCTCGCGCGGGGTGGCGACGACCACCAGCACGAACCCGAACACGGCGGCCAGCTTGCAGTGCGGCGGCAGCGCGTGCACGGGGCTGTGCGCGTGGCGGTAGAGACGGTGACTGTGACCGGCGCCCATGGCTCAGACCCGGTTCGCGGGGACGGACGCGGCCCGGGCTGCCTGGGACGTGCCGCGGTTGGAGCGGCGTACGGCGACGAAGACGGCGGAGCCGGCGGCGAGCGTCACGCCCACGCCGATCACGCCGGCGAGGCCGCCGGAGAGGCGGGCGTCGCCGACGTCCTTGACGCCGTAGTCGGCGAGCGGGGAGTCGCCGAGGCCGTGGTCCTGCTGCTTCGCGGCGATGCCCTGGTCGGTGGCGACCTTCTCCAGGCCGTCGGGGTCGGCGGAGGCGTAGAAGCTGACGATGCCGGCGAGCACCACGGCGGCGGCCAGGCCCGCGGCCCAGACCTTGCGCGAGCCGCGCGGGGCGGCCGGGACCTCGCGTCCGCCGCCCGCGGTGACGGTGGAGGTGGTGCCGTCCGCGTGGCGGATCTGCAGGGGCGTCGCCAGTCCGCGGGCGCCGTGCACCAGGTCGGGGCGGACGGCGGCGACCGAGCCGACGGTCACGGCGGTGATCGCGGCCTCCCCGAGGCCGATGAGGACGTGCACGCCGACCATGGCGGTGGCGACCTTGGAGAGGGAGACGTCCGCGGTGCCGCCGACGGCGTACAGCCCGGTGAAGGCCAGCGCGGCGGCCGGCACGGAGATCGCGGCGGCGGCGAAGGACGCGACGCCCAGGCCCCCGCGGCCGCGGGGCAGCACGCGGATCAGGACGCGGAAGACGGCGTACGAGACGACGACGGTGACCACGCCCATCAGCGTGATGTTCACGCCCAGCGCGGTGAGGCCGCCGTCGGCGAAGAGCAGGCCCTGCATGAGCAGCACGACGGCGACGCACAGCACGCCCGTGTACGGGCCGACGAGTATCGCCGCCAGCGCCCCGCCGAGGAGGTGGCCGCTGGTGCCGGCGCCAACGGGGAAGTTCAGCATCTGGACCGCGAAGATGAACGCCGCGACCAGTCCGGCCAGCGGAGCGGTGCGCTCGTCGAGTTCCTTGCGGGCGCCGCGCAGCGACACGGCGACCGCGCCAGCGGCGACGGCACCGGCGGCCACGGAGACGGGTGCGTCGATGAATCCGTCGGGTACGTGCATGGGGTTCCCCTCCCGGCTGGCAGACCGATCCGATCATAGCGGCTTATTGCGAAGCACTTGCAATAAGGAATTCGGCGCAGAGGCGGGAGCGGATGGGTGCGGATCCGGACGGGTTCCGGCGGTCCGATCCGAGTTGCCGGGCCGGAGGGGGGCCCGAAACATGGAAAGGTGACTGGATACCTCCGCGCCCCCCATCTCCACGGCGGCCTGCTCTGCTTCGTCACCGAGGACGACCTGTGGCTCTCCCCGCTGGCCGCCCCCGGCGAGGAGCCGGAGCGCGCCTGGCGGCTGACCGTCGACCGGACCCGCGTGGACCACCCGCGGTTCGGCCCCGACGGCTCCACCATCGCCTTCACCAGCCTGCGCAGCCTCGACCCCGAGGTGCACGTCGTACCCGTGGAGGGCGGCGAGGCGGTGCGGCTGACGTACTGGGGCGGTACGGACACCAAGGTGCGCGGCTGGTCCCCGCCGGAGGACGGGCGTACGGACATCCTGGCGGTCTCGTCGTACAGCCAGCCCCTGGCCTCCTTCCAGTGGGCGTACACCGTGCCGCCGGACGGCAGCCCGTCGGGCATGCTGCCGTGGGGGCCGGTGAACGACATCGCGATCGGCACGCTGGGCGGGAAGCGGCAGACGCTGCTGCTGACGGGCAAGGCGCCGCAGGAGCCGTACGCCTGGAAGCGGTACCGCGGCGGAGCGATGGGCCGGCTGTATCTGCAGGGCGAGCGGCTGCTGCCGGACCTGGGCGGAAACCTCGAGAGCATCATGATCGTCGGGGAGCGGATCGCCTTCCTCTCCGACCACGAGGGCATCGGCAACCTCTACTCCTGTCTGCCCGACGGCACCGATCTGCGCCGCCACACCGACCACGCCGACTTCTACGCGCGCGCCGCGTCCAGCGACGGCCGCCGCGTGGTCTACCAGTGCGCGGGCGAGCTGTGGCTGGTGGAGGACCTGACCCCGGACAGCGAGCCGCGCAAGCTGCGCGTACGGCTCGGCGGACCCCGCGCCGGACGGCGCCGCTACCAGGTGGCCGCCGGGGCGAACCTGAACGCGCTGGCCGTCGACACCACCGGGCGGGCCAGCGCGGTCGCGGTGCGGGGCGCGCTGTACTGGCTGACCCACCGGGACGGGCCGGCCCGCACCATCGTGGACACGCCGGGGGTACGGATCCGGCTGCCGGAGACCCTGGGCGCGACGGGGTCGGTGGCGTACGTGACGGAGGCGGACGGGCCGGACGCCATCGAGATCTCGGACCTGCCGCAGGCCGGCGCCGTCCGGCCGCCGCTGCGGCTGGCGTCGGGCGAGCTGGGACGGGTGCTGGCGATGGTGCCGTCACCGGACGGCACCACGATCGCCGTGGCGTCGAACGACGGACGGCTGCTGATCGTGCCGGTGCCGGAGCGGACGTGGCCGTACGAGGACCGGCTGGAGAGGGCGTCGGACCTGGCGGAGGACGCTGCGGAGGCGGCCGCTGAGGAGGCCGGGGAGACGGCCGCCGAGGACGCCGGGAAGACGGCCGCGGAGGACGCCTTCGAGGCGGAGCATCCGCCGGTGATCGAGGCCGCCGGGCAGGCCGTCGAGCTGATCCGCTCCGACAACGGCCCGGTCCGCGACATCTCCTTCTCCCCCGACTCCAAGTGGATCACCTGGGCCCACCCCGGCGTGGGCCGCTCCCTGCGCCGCATCAAGCTGGCCCGGCTGGCGGACGGCCTGATCGTCGACGTCACCAACGGCCGCTTCGAGGACGAGCAGCCGGTCTTCACCCGCGACGGCCGCTATCTCGCCTTCCTCTCCTGGCGCGGCTTCGACCCGGTGTACGACGTGCACACCGGCGACCTCTCCTTCCCGCTGGGCTGCCGCCCCTACCTGGTCCCGCTGTCGTCGGCCACCCCCTCGCCCTTCGCGCTCTCCGCCGAGGGGCGTCCCGCGGCCGGCGGGCTGGACCCGATCGCCCCGCTGGAGGGGAACGAGGGCACGGTGCTGGTGGAGCCGGAGGGGCTGGAGAGCCGGGTGACGCCGTTCCCGGTGGCGGCGTCGAAGTACTCCGCGCTCACGCCTGTCGCGGGCGGCGGGCTGGTCTGGCTGCGCTGGCCGATCTCCGGCGCGCTGGGCGAGACGTTCGCCAACCCGTACGACACCTCCGGCAACCCGACCCTGGAGCACTTCGACATCTCCAAGGCCAAGCGCACCGAGCTGACCACCCTCGTCAGCGACATCTGGGTGAGCGGCGACGGCACCCGCCTGGTCGTGCTGGACGAGGGCACGCTGCGCGTCATCCCGGCGACCGAGCGGGCGGAGGGCGAGAGCACGACGTACATCGATCTGCGCCGCATCATGCACGAGGCCGACCCCGTGGCGGAGTGGCACCAGGCGTTCGACGAGGCGGGACGGATCACCCGGGCGTACTTCTGGGAGCCCGACATGTGCGGCATCGACTGGACGGCCGTCCTCGACCAGTACCGGCCGCTGCTGGACCAGGTGGCGTCGCCGGACGAGTTCGCCGACCTGCTCCGCGAGGTGCTGGGCGAGCTGGGCACCTCGCACGCGTACGTCACGCCCGCCCGCCGCAACGAGGGACCGCCGGCGTACCAGCGCCCGCTGGGCTTCCTGGGCGTCAACTACGCCCACAACAAGGAGGGTCAGTGGACCGTGGCCCGCATCCTCCCCGGCGAGTCCTCCGACAGCCGCGCCCGCTCGCCCCTGGCCGGGCAGGGCGTGCGCGAGGGCATGGTGCTGCTGGAGATCGACGGGCGCAGGGTGGAGCCGAAGTACGGCCCGGGGCCGCTGCTGGCCGCCGCGGGCGGTACGACGGTGGAACTGACGTTCCTGGTCCCGGAGACGGGACGGGCGCGCCGGGTGGCGGTGGTGCCGCTGGTGGACGACCGGCCGCTGCGCTACCAGGACTGGGTGGCCAACCGGCGCAAGGTGGTGCGCGAGCTCAGCGACGGGCGGTGCGGCTATCTGCACATCCCGGACCTGCTGGGGTCCGGCTGGGCGCAGTTCAACCGCGACCTGCGGATGGAGATGCAGGCCGAGGCGCTGGTCGTGGACGTGCGCGGCAACGCGGGCGGGCACATCAGCGAGCTGGTGCTGGAGAAGCTCACCCGGTCCATCATCGGCTGGGACCTGACGCGCAACGCCCAGCCCGTGTCGTACACCTCCATCGCCCCGCGCGGTCCGCTGGTGGCGCTGTGCGACGAGGCCACCTCCTCCGACGGCGACATGATCACGGCGGCGTTCAAACTGCTCGGCCTGGGGCCGGTGGTGGGGCTGCGCACCTGGGGCGGCGTGGTCGGGATGACGGGCCGGCACAAGCTGGGCGAGGGCACGGTGATCACGGTGCCGATGAACGCGGCGTGGTTCGACGCGTACGGCTGGGACGTGGAGAACGAGGGCGTGGACCCGGACATCGTCGCGGAGCGCACGCCGCTGGACTGGGCGGAGGGCCGCTGTTCGGAGCTGGACGTGGCGGTGGAGACGGCGCTGAAGCTCCTGGAGTCCGACCCCGCCGCCCGCCCCCCGGACTACAGCGGCGTCCCCGACCGCCGGCGGCCCCCGCTGCCGCCCCGGAGGCCGTGACCCCGGGGCGGCGGGTGGTACGTCAGTCGCGGACGGCCGCGTAGCCCGTCGGGTACGAGTCGGGACCGGCCACCGGCGCCCACGGCCCACACCCGCCCCTCGGCGTCCGTGGCCGCGCCGTACAGCGAGCCGGCGCCCGGCGGGTCCTCGGCGCGGACGAACGCGCCGTCGGCGCCGAGGGTGAGGACGTAGTCGCCGTCCGGGTCCACCGCGGGGTTCTGGGTCTCGCCCACGGCCAGCGCCTCGCTGCCCGGCAGGGCCTGCAGCTCGGAGACCCAGCCGGGCGACGCGCCGCCCGCGGCCTGGCGCCAGCCGCCGGCCGGGTCGCGGCGCTGGACGAACGCCTCCTCCGACGAGCCGGCGGACGCCCGGATGCCGCCGGTCCACACGGTGCCGTCGGCGGCGACGGCGACCGCGGTCAGGCGGCTGTACGACTCCTCGGCGGGCAGCGGCAGTTGGACCTCGCTCCAGGTGGTGCCGTCGTAGTGCAGCAGCAGGGCGTGACCGCTGTCATATCCGCCGGCGGTGTCCTCGCGGTACAGCGAACCGGCCGCCCACACGTCACCGGGCCCGACGGCCCAGGTCTCGCCGTACGCGGAGTCGACGTCGTGGAACACGGTGTGGAAGGCCCCGGCGGGGCTGACGTCCCGCCAGGGCCGGGCGGTTGTGCACGTCCCGGCCGCGCACACGCGTTACGGCGATCTGCGTCACCGCACGTCAGGGGCCCTTTCCAGGGCGTAACCGCAATGCCCGAAATGCGAGGTGAAGTGCGGTATGCCACAGTGGTTCTGCCCCCGACGGTCTCACTACTAGGAGTGACTACAGATGGGCATCGGAGAATCCCTGGGCAACACCGCCGACAAGGCCAAGAACGCCGCCGGCGACATGACCGACAAGGCGCAGGACGCGGCCCGGAACGCGCAGCAGCGCGGTCAGGAGGGCCAGCAGAACGCCAAGCAGCGGGCCCAGCAGGGCGGTCAGCAGCGGGCCCAGGAGGGCCAGCAGCGCGGCCAGCAGCGTGCGCAGGAAGCCCGGCAGGGCGCGCAGGAGCGGGAGCAGCGGCCCCCGCAGCGCGGCCAGGAGCAGGGCCAGCAGGCGTGGGACGACGTGGAGGACAACTACTGACGATCTGTCACCACAGCGCAATCGCACACTGCGCCGAAGGGGTGCGTCCCGTACGGGACGCACCCCTTCCCCTGTGCCGCGACAGGCGGGCCCGGGCCACGACGGGCGCGCCTGCCCTACGGCGCCTGCCTCACCGCGCCCGCCTCACTGCGCGCGCGCCGACTCGTCCGCCGCGCCGCCCGCGCCGACGAGCCCCTGCCGCCGGGTGGCCCGCGTCGCCGCCAGCCGCGGCGCGAACTTCCGCATCTCCCGGGCCCCGCCGACGGCGAGCACCCCCGGCAGCGCCCCGCGCACCGACTGCATCCCGCGCAGCCACCACTGCCCGTACACGTGCGGCGAGCGCCGCAGGATGCCCTGCAGCAGCCGGTCGACGGCCGGCTCCAGCGGATACGTCTTGTTCGCCGGCCACGGCAGCGACCTGCGCAGGTCACGGAAGACCTCGTCCTCGTCCGCGCCGCGCACCATGTCCGTGTCGGTCCAGCTCAGATAGCCGACCCCGACCCCGACGCCCTGGTGCGCCAACTCGCCCCGCAGACAGTGCGCGAACGCCTCCACCCCCGACTTCGACGCGCAGTACGCAGCCATCATCGGCGCGGGCGTGATCGCCGCGAGCGAGGCGATCTGCAGCAGATAGCCGCCGCTGTCCGTCAGCGCGGGCACGAACGCGCGGGCCGTGGCCACGCTGCCCAGCAGGTTGACCTCGATGACCCGGTCGAAGCTGCGCGGGTCGGAGTCCGCGAACGGACCGCCCATCGCCACACCGGCGTTGGCCACGACGATGTCGACGCGCCCGAACCGCTCGACGACCTCCGCCGCCACCGCGCCCATCGCCTCGTGGTCGGTGACGTCCGCGTACCAGGACTCCGCCTCCGTGCGCAGCGAGCCCGCGACCCGCTTCAGCTCCTCGGCCTCCAGCCCGACCAGCGCCAGCTTCGCGCCCCGCTCGGACAGCTTGCGCGCCAGCAGCGCGCCGACGCCGCGCGCCGCTCCCGTGACGACGGCGACGCGGCCGTCCAGCCTTCCCCTGCTCACGCGCTCTCCTCCTCGGCCACCTTGGCGGTCTGCGGCAGATACTCCCCCACCAGCCCGCGGATCGCACCGGCCACGACGTCGGGCGCCTCGACGGGCGTCATGTGCCCCTTGCCGGGCAGCTCGGTCACCCCCAGGCAGTTCGGCAGGGCCGCCCCCAGCCGGCGGGCGTGCACCGGGGGCGTGAGCCGGTCGGCCGTGCCCTGGACGACGGCCGTGGGCACGGCCATCCGGCGCACCTCGCCGTCCAGGTCCAGCGACGCGAGCACCCTCCCCCACGCCCCGCGCACCTTGCGCGGGCAGGCGTGCACGATGTACGCGCACGCCTCGACCTCTGCCGGGGTCGAACCCGGCGCCATCGTCCCGTACTTGAGCAGCCCCTTCGCCAGGCCGGTCACCGGGCCGAGCGGCATCCGGGACAGCAGCAGCGCCCGGTGCGCGAAGTTCCGTACGCTCCGCGGACCGACCGGGAAGACCCGCGACTCCAGCCGCAGCTTCGAGGCGCCCGTGGAGCACAGCAGCAGGGCGGCGGCGCGCTCGCGCAGATACGGGCGGTCGGCGGCGGCCATCAGCGTCATGGCGCCCATCGAGTGCCCGGCCAGGACCGCCCGCTCGCCGGTGCGCAGGGTCGCCTGCAGGACGGCGCCGAGGTCGTCGGCGAGCGCGGTGGTGGAGTACCCGCCCCTGGACGCCGGCGCGGGGCTGCGGCCGTGGCCGCGCTGGTCGTACACCACCACGCGGTGGTCGACGACGAGGTCCCGGACGACCGCCGCCCAGAAGGCCGTCGAGCAGGTCCAGCCGTGGGCCAGCACCACGGTCGGCGCGTCGTCGGGGCCGTGGATCTCGGCGTACAGCCGCGCCCCGTCGGCGGAGGTGACGGTGAGTTCGCTGTGCGGGACGGGCGGGGCGTACGGGCCGGTGGTCACGTGCGTACGACGGGGGCTCAACGGACCTCCTCCTTCAGCGGACTGCGGGTGGCGGCGCGCAGCACCTCGTACTCGCCGAGGTCGACGTGCCGGGTGACCTTGCGGAACTCGGACGTGGTGCCGGGCCAGACGGTGGTGTTGCGGCCGTTCGCGTCGAGATACCAGCTGGTGCAGCCGCCGGTGTTCCAGACGGTGCGCTTCATCCGCTCCTGTACGCGGACGTTCCAGCGGTCCACGGCCTCGCGGCGGGCGTCGAGGGCAACGCCGGTGCCGCCCAGGGTGTCGAGTTGGCGCATGAAGTCGCCGAGGTAGTTCAGCTGGGACTCGATCATGAGGATCATCGAGCTGTTGCCGAGGCCGGTGTTGGGCCCGATGATCGTCAGGAAGTTGGGGAACCCGGCGGCGCTCGCCCCGCGCAGCGCCTCCATCCCGCCGGCCCACGCCTCCGCCAGCGTCGTCCCGTTGCGCCCCTTCACCCGGTCGGCGAAGGGCATGTCGGTGACGTGGAAGCCGGTGGAGAAGATGACCGCGTCGGCCTCGGTCTCCGTGCCGTCGGAGGCGACGAGGGTCGTCCCCCGGATCTCCTTCAGCCCGGCCGCGACGAGGTCGACGTTGGGCTGGGCGAGGGCGGGGTAGTAGTCGCTGGACAGCAGGATCCGCTTGCAGCCGATGCGGTAGTCGGGGGTGAGCTTGCGGCGGGTCTGCGGATCCTTGATGGAGCGCGCCATGTTGCGCTTGGCGAGGACCTCGATGAGGCCCAGCTCGTTCGGCCGCTTGGTGAACGCGCTGACCTGCAGCTCGCGTATGCCCCACAGCAGCCCGCGGCGCAGCTTGGTCGTCGCCGGCACCGTGGCGTGCAGCCACCGCTCGGCGGCGGTGATCTTCCGGTCCATGCGCGGCAGCACCCACGGGGGTGTGCGCTGGAAGAGGGTCAGCCGGCCCGCCGTGCGCTGGATGTTCGGCACGATCTGGATCGCGGAGGCGCCGGTGCCGATGACGGCCACGCGCTTGCCGGTCAGGTCGTAGTCGTGGTCCCACCGCGCGGAGTGGAAGACCTTCCCGGGGAAGGTGTCCAGGCCGGGGATCTCCGGGATCCTCGGGTCGGACAGCGGCCCGGTGGCCCCGACGACGACATCGGCGGTGAACTCCTGCCGCGACGTCTCGACCTCCCACCGCAGCGCCTCGTCGTCCCAGCGGATGCTGCGCACCTCGTGCCCGAAGCGGAGGTGCGGGCGGAGGCCGAAGGTGTCGGCGACGCGCTCCAGGTAGTCCCAGATGTGCTCCTGCCCGGAGAACGTCCGGGGCCAGTCCGGGTTGGGCGCGAAGGAGAACGAGTAGAGATGCGACGGTACGTCGCAGGCGCAGCCGGGATACGAGTTGTCCCGCCAGGTCCCGCCGAGCGCGTCGGCCCGCTCCAGCACGACGAAGTCGGTCACCCCCTCCCGCCGCAGCTTCACGGCGGCCCCGAGCCCCCCGAACCCGGCCCCCACCACAACCACCCGCACGTGCTCCCGCTGTCCACCCACGCCCGCCTCCCACGAAACGCGCCAGCGATTACTGGCATGGTTGGAGAGTAGGCCCTGCACCTACCGGTGGGTAGGGGTCGTATGCGCAGAACTTCCCGGCGCGTGGGTCGGGTCGGGCCGAACCTCATGGACGGCAGGAGTCACGGCGACCGCCGCCTTCCGTGACCGAAGTGAGCATTGGCACTCCTCGGCCACCGGATCTCCTTGAGTCGTCTTCCGCGCGCGGCGCACTCTGATCACTGGCTTCCGCTCATCAGGCGGAAGCGTCGCCAGTGTTCAGGGGAGGACGCCACCCATGCGAAAACACCACGCCTTCTGGGCCGTGGCAGGAGCGGCCGGACTGCTCACGAGTACGATCACGCCCGCCGCGGCCGGTGCCGGGGCGCAGGTGACCGCAGCGCAATCCACATCCGTGCAGGGCGGCGCCCAGGCCGACGGGGCACGTAGCCAGACCGTCACCCTCATCACCGGTGACACCGTGACCCTCAGCGCCGGGCCGGACGGCAAGTACGCCGTCGACGTGCGGCGCGGCAAGGGCCGCGAGGCCGCCACCTTCGTGTCCAGCGAGAGGGACGGCGAGGTCTCCGTCCTGCCGTCGGACGCGATCCCGCTCGTGAACGCGGGCCGTCTCGACCCGGCCCTGTTCAACGTCACCCGGCTGGTCGAGCAGGGGTACGCCGACGCGAAGACCCGTGACATCCCGGTGATCGCCACGTACACGACGGGCAGCGCGACTCCCGACGGCGCGCGCCGGATGCTGAAGCTGCCTTCGATCGACGGCGCTTCGCTCAGTGCGCGGAAGTCGACCGCCTTCTGGAAGGACGTCGCCCCCGCGCTCGGCACCGGACCGACCACGAAGGCGGCACGGCAGCTCGGCGAGGGGATCGACAAGATCTGGCTCGACGGGAAGGTCGAGGTGTCCCTCGACGTCAGCGTTCCGCAGATCGGCGCGCCCGAGGTGTGGAAGTCCGGCTTCGACGGTGCGGGCGTCAAGGTCGCCGTCCTGGACACGGGCGTGGACGCCGGTCATCCGGATCTGGCCGGGAGGATAGCCGGGTCGGTGAGCTTCGTGCCGGACCAGGCGGTGCGGGACGGCCACGGTCACGGCACCCATGTGGCGTCCACGATCGTCGGCTCGGGCGCGGCCTCGGACGGCAGTCACAAGGGGGTGGCGCCGGGCGCGGAGCTGCTGGTCGGCAAGGTGCTGGGCAACGACGGCCGCGGCCAGGACTCCTGGATCATCGCGGGTATGGAGTGGGCGGCGCACTCCGGCGCGAAGATCGTGTCGATGTCGTTGGGCGGTGACGCGTCCGGCCCCTCGGACGTGCTGAGCCAGACCGTCGACGAGCTGTCCGCGTCCACCGGCACCCTCTTCGTCGTCGCGGCGGGCAACTCGGGACCGTCCGAGCAGACCGTCGGCACCCCCGGCATCGCCGACTCGGCGCTGACGGTCGGCGCGGTCGACAAGTCCGACCAGCTGGCCCCGTTCTCCAGCCGGGGCCCCCGCATCGGCGACTACGCGGTCAAGCCGGAGATCACCGCACCGGGCGCGGCCATCACCGCGGCCCGCGCGGCCGGCACCACCATGGGCACACCGGTCGACGACTACTACACGACGTCGAGCGGCACCTCGATGGCGACCCCGCACGTCGCGGGCGCCGCCGCGCTGGTGGCGCAAGCCCATCCGGACTGGACGGGACAGCAGATCAAACAGGCGCTCGCGAGCACCGCGAAGACGAACGCCGTCAACTCCGTGTTCGAGCAGGGTGACGGCCGGGTCGACGCCGTACGCGCCGTCAGCCAGGGCGTCTTCGCGACACCGACCCTCAGCTTCGGCACGTACGAGGAGAGTGACACCGAAGCCGACACCAAGGACGTGACCTACACCAACACCGGTGACACTGCGGTGGAGTTGAGAGTCGTCTCGTCCCTCCCCGATGCCGCCCTGAACGCGGACACCGTGACCGTCCCGGCGAAGGGCACCGCCACCGTCAAGGTGACGGTCGACCCCGCCAAGGAGGCGACCGGCCGGTACTCGGGCCACGTCACCGCCACCGCGGACGGCGTCCGGGTCACCACCGCCATCGGCTTCGAAAAGCTGGTGAAGACCTACGACCTGAAGGTGTCGCTGGTGGGCCGGGACGGCAAGCCGTCGACCTCGGCGTCCCTCTTCATGCTCTCGGAGCTGAACGGCGCCTATCCCGAGACGCACGGGTTCCTCGGCAGCGGCTACACGTTCAAGGTGCCGGCCGGTACGTACAACATGGCGTCGTGGATATCGCGGCGGGACGCGGCCGGACTTGAGGTCACCACGGCGATCGTCGGCGATCCGGAGGTCAGGGTCGACCAGGACACCGAAGTCGTCCTCGACGCCCGCAAGGCCGTCGAGATCAAGCCGAGGACCAAGGAGAACTCCGAGTTCCAGGGCTTCACCACCGGCTGGCGCCGGGAGGGCCCGGGCAGTACGTGGGGGGTGTCCTACAGCCAGGGCTGGTGGACCGACCATGTCTATGTGGCGCCCACCGAGAAGGTCGCCCAGGGCACGTTCGAGTTCACCTCGAAGTTCCGTCTGTACGCCAAGGAACTGACGTCGAGCGTCATCAGCCCCGAGACGTACGCGCTGCCCCTCGACTACGCGCAGACCTCCACCGGTGTCCCGGCGAGGATCGACGGCGAACGCACGGCCCTGGCGGTCGACGCGGGCAGTGGCAAGGCGGCCGACTTCGACGGACTCGACGTCAAGGGCAAGGTGGCGGTCGTTCGGGTGCCCGCCGGTGAGACGGCGGACGAGGCGCTGGCCAACGCGACGGCGGCCGGGGCCGGTTACGTCCTCGCGTACCACGAGACGCCCGGCTACTGGATCTCCTGGGTGGACAGCGCGTCCATCCCGCTGATGACGGCGACCGGCGAGGACGGGGCGAAGCTCGGCGCCCTGCTCAAGAGCGGCAAGGAGGTCAGGCTGAAGCTGTCGGGCACCGCGGTCAGCCCGTACGTGTACAGCGTGATGTTCCCGCAGACCGGCGCCGTGTCGGCGGACCAGACGTACGACCTGAACCGCTCCAATACAGTGCAGCGGAAGGTCCGTTACCACGCGGACCGGACCGGACAGATCGGCACGGACGCCGTGTACCACTACCGTCCCCAGCAGCGTTTCGACATCGCGACCAGCTACACCGTGCCGCTCGGCACCGAGCGCACCGAGTACTACAACGTCTCCGACAACCGGGTCTGGCACGCCGTCTATCCCGACGCGAGCGCGTTCAGGCCCCAGTGGGACACGGTGCAGACCTTCGACACGGCGGGCACGTTGCCCGCCGAGGACTGGCTGCGCCAGATCGTGCGCCCGGCAACCAGTGAGGGATACGGCCTCTCCCAGCGGACCGGCGACAAACTCACCTTTGCGATACCGGAGTTGAGCGACTCCACGCCGGGGCACTACGCGTCGGTGGACAACTTCAAGGACACCGCGAAGGGCACGCTGTACGCGGACGGACAACTGATCGGCGCGACCGCTCTCGGCGGACTCGGCTCCTTCAACGTGGCGGCGGCGAGGGCCTCGTACCGTCTCGTGCTCGACACACGGCGCACCGCCGACTGGGCCGCGTACTCCACCAGCACCCACACCGAATGGTCCTTCGCCTCGGCCCACACGGACCAGCGGACGGCACTGCCGCTGCTCTCGGTCGACTACGGCGTGGACGGACTCGACCTCCTCAACCGCGTCGACCGCAGGCACACAGCGGAGCTCGCGCTCTCCGTACGGGACCAGTCGGGAAGTGTCACGGCCGGGGAGCTGAAGGCGTGGGTCTCCTACGACGACGGCACCTCCTGGAGGGAGATGAAGGTGGACGACGGCGAGGTGGAACTCGAGCACCCAAAGGGCGCCGCGTTCGTGTCGCTGCGCGTGCGGGCCGCCGACCAGGACGGCAACGCGGTCGATCAGACCGTGCTGCGGGCGTTCGGTCTGAAGTAGCGGATCAGCAGGAGCGGCCCGGATCCAGCAGAGATCGTCTACCGTGCCGGGGCATGGAGACCACGGCGTACGACAAGGACGGGCACACCCCCGCCGCGAGCCCCTGGGCCGCGGTGGGGGTCTCCGCATTCGACGAGCGTCTGTACCAGGCCGTCCTCAACCAGCCCGACGCCGGTGTGACCGGCTGGGCCCTGCTGACCGGCGCCTCCCCGGCCCGGGTCCGTGAGGTGTGCGACCGGCTGCTCGCGCTCGGGCTGCTGCAACCACCGGACTCCATGGGTGGGATACGGGCCGTCGATCCCCGGGTGGCAATCCGGGGGCTGATCAGACGGCGTGAGACGGAGTCCGAGCTGCTGGCCGCGACCGCCGAGGAGATGGCGACCGCGTTCGAGGCGGGGCTGCTGCGCGAGGAACCGTCCCGGCTGGTCGAGGTGGCCTCCGGCGAGGGCGCCATCGCGGCACGCCTGGAAGAGATGTACGCGCGCGCGGAGCACGAGGTGTGCCTCTTCGACACACCGCCGTATCTCGCCCCGGCCGGTCCGCAGGTGGACCTCCAGGCCGATCTGCTCAACCGCGGGATCGTCTCCCGAGGGATCTACTCGGCGACCGGCCTGGAGGATCCGAAGATCCTGTCCCGCGCCTTCAGAATGATCGAACTCGGCGAGCAGGCACGCGTGTTGCCGTCCGTCCCCCTCAAACTCCTCGTGGTGGACGGATGCCGGGCGCTGCTGCCGCTGACCGCCTCCGCGGCCGGCGGCTACTGCGCCGTCGTGGTGTGGCACTCGGCGGTGACCGAGGCCCTGCAGAAGCTCTTCGACATGGCCTGGCAGCAGGCGGCTCCGCTGGGTCAGACGGTCGACGACGGTGGGCTCACCGAGAGCGAGCGGACGCTGATCCGCCTGCTGGCGGCCGGGATGAAGGACGAAGCGGTGGCCCGCCACCTGGGAGTGAGCCTGCGGACCCTGCGGCGGCGCGTGAGCGAGCTGCAGGAGCGGCTGGGTGCGGCGAGCAGATTCCAGCTGGGAATGCGGGCTTCCCGACGGGGCTGGGTATAGCGGCGACCAGTCCGGCAGGTTCGCCCCACATGCCGGACGCAGCGGCCCCGCACCCGCCCACCCCAACCACGAGGCCCCCCGCCCGCCACCGCCCTGGGTATGTTGGCCGCATGGGCACGGAATACCGCATGACCGAACTCGCGGCCGCCGCAGGCGTCCCCGTACGAACCGTGCGGTTCTACCGGGAGCGCAAGCTCCTCCAGCCCCCGCGCAAGGAAGGCCGCATCGCCTGGTACACCGACGGGCACCTGGCCCGTCTCCGCACGATCGCCGCCCTCCTCGACCGCGGCCACACCCTCGGCGGCATCGCCGAGCTGATCACCGCCTTCGAATCCGGCCGCGACGTCCACGGCGCCGCCGAACTCCTCGGCATCCAGGACACCCTCGTCCGCCCCTTCTCCGAGGAGACGCCCGTCCGCCTCACCCCGGAGGAACTCGCCGACCGCTTCGGCGACGAGATCAGCCCGCAGAACCTGGCCGCCGCCCTGGACATCGGTTACGTCGCGATCGACGGCGAGGAGTTCGTACACGCCAGCCGCCGCCTCCTCGACGTATCGGCCGCACTGGTCGAGAACGGCGTCCCCCTCTCAGCCGTGCTGGCCGCCGGCCGCGAGGTCCGCCGGCACGCGGACGCGCTGGCGGACCTGTTCACGGGCCTGATCCGCGATCACGTACTGGCGGACGTACTCGACACGGACGTGGCGGACCTCAGCCCCGAGCAGCTCACGCACGTGGTGGAGACGGTGGAACGCCTGCGCCCGATGGCGAAGTCCGTACTGGAGGCGGAGGTGGCGATGGCGATGGACCGCCGCATACACGCGGAACTGGAGGACTGGCACCACCGCCACGGCGACACCCCCGGCGCACCCTGACTCAGGGCGTCCCCGCACCCGCCGCCCGCTCCAGCAGCAGCGCCCGCTCCTTCGCGTTACGCGTCAGCCCCGCCGCCCGCTCGAACTCCGCCCGCGCCTCCGCCCGCCTGCCGAGCCGCTCCAGCAGGTCCCCGCGCACGCTGGGCAGCAGGTGGTAGTCCTTCAGCGCGGGCTCGTCGAGCAGCGCGTCTACGATGGCGAGCCCCTGCTCCGGCCCGTCCGCTCGGGCCACGGCGACGGCCCGGTTGAGTTCGACGACCGGGGAGGGCGCGGTCCGGGCGAGCTGCCCGTACAGCAGGGCGATGCGCCGCCAGTCCGTGTCGGCGGCGTCGGCCGCCGAGGCGTGGCAGGCGGCGATGGCGCCCTGCAGGGTGTACGGGCCCGGGGCGCCGGTCTGCGCGGCCTCGGCGCGGGCGAGGGCGGCGAAGCCGCGGCGGATGAGGAGGTGGTCCCAGCGGGACCGGTTCTGGTCCATCAGCAGGACCGGCTCGCCGTCCAGCCCAGTGCGGGCGGCCGACCGCGACGCCTGGATCTCCAGAAGCGCGGCCAGCCCGTGCACCTCGGGCTCCTCGGGCATCAGCCCCTGCAGCAGCCGTACGAGCCGCAGCGCGTCCTCGCACAGCGCGGGGCGCATCCAGTCGTCACCGGCCGTGGCGGAGTAACCCTCGTTGAAGATCAGGTAGATGACCTCCAGCACGGAGCCCAGCCGCTCGCCCCGCTCCTGCCCGCCCGGCACCTCGAAGGGCACGTTCGCCTTCGCCAGGTTCTTCTTCGCCCGTACGACGCGCTGCGCCACGGTCGCCTCGGGGACGAGGAACGCGCGGGCGATCTCCTCCGTCCGCAGCCCGCCGAGCATCCGCAGCGTGAGCGCGACACGGGCGTCGGTGGACAGCACGGGATGGCAGGCGGTGAAGACGAGCCGCAGCAGATCGTCCTCGATCCGGTCGTCGTCGACCCGGCCGAGGACGGCCTCCAGCTCGGCCTCGGTGTCGAGCGCCGCCCCCGTCTCGAGGTCCCGCCCGACCTCGGCCAGCTTCCTGGCGTACGTCTCGTGGCGCCGGATCAGATCGATGGCCCGCCGCTTGCCGACGGCGGTCAGCCACGCCCCCGGCCGCTCGGGCACCCCGTCCCGGGGCCACTGCTCCAGGGCGGCGACGAGCGCGTCCTGCGCCAGCTCCTCGGCCAGCCCCACATCCCGTACGAGATGGGCGATCCCGGCGATCACCCGGGCGGCCTCGATCCGCCACACGGCGTCGATGGCACTGCGCGTCTGCTGGTCCAGGGCGTCCACAACCACCCATCACAGCAAACGGCCCCCGCGCACCGCAAACACCGCGCCCGGCCCGGGCCGCCTCGGCCGGCAAGCCCGGGCGGCGAGAGGCTGGCGAACACCGGCCAGGGGCGCGCGCCCGTCACACGCGCCCCGGTGCGGCCGGCCGGCTCAGGGCCGCTCCATCTCCCGCACCTCGCAGGTGATGTTCCACTGGTCGCCGTGGATCAGCAGGAACCGCTTGGTCCACTCCAGGGCCTCGGCCTCGTCCTTGGTCTGGAAGATGGCGTACCCGCCGATCACTTCCTTCGACTCGGTGAACGGCCCGTCGGTGGTGCTGAGCTGCCCGCCGCGCAGATGCACCCGCTTCCCCTCGGCGGTGGGCTTCAGCCCCGCGGTGTCCAGCAGCACCCCGGCCTTGGTCATCTCGTCGATGAGCTTGCCCATGTCCTCCATGAGCTGCTCGCTGGGCCCGCCCTCGGGCGTGTCGTTCTCGTCGATCCGGATCACCGACAGATAGAGCGGCATGGCACTGACTCCTCTTCCTCGCGCAGGATCCCTGACTGAACCCTGCCTCCACTGACGCGTCGAACGAGGGACACGGCAATCGACACGGCCCGCGAAAAATCTTCCGGGAGCCCCCCGCCCTCAGACCGCGGGCCCGTACGTGACCGTCACCGGCGCGTGGTCGCTCCACCGCTCCGGGTGACTCGAAGCCCGCTCCACCCGGCCCTTCAGCGCACGGACCGCGAGCCCCTTCGTCGCGACCTGGTAGTCGATGCGCCACCCCGTGTCGTTGTCGAAGGCCCTCCCCCGGTACGACCACCACGTGTACGGACCCTCGACGTCCGGGTGCAGCTCCCGCATCACGTCGGCGTACTCCGCCTCCCCGAGGACCCGGCTCAGCCACGCGCGCTCCTCCGGGAGGAAGCCGGAGTTCTTGACGTTGCCCCGCCAGTTCCTGATGTCCGCCTCGCGGTGGGCGATGTTCCAGTCGCCGCACACCACGACCTCGCGGCCATAGGCCGCCGCCCGCTCGCGGAGCCCCTTCAGATACGGGAGGAACTCGCCCATGAAGCGCTCCTTCTCCTCCTGCCGCTCCGTGCCGACCTCCCCGGCCGGCAGATAGAGGCTCGCGACCGTGACCCCCGGCAGGTCCGCCTCGATGTAGCGGCCGCTCGTGTCGAACTCCGACGAGCCGAAGCCCACCCGCACCTCGTCCGGCTCCCGCCGGGTGTACAGGGCGACGCCCGCGCGCCCCTTCGCCGCGGCCGGGGCGAAGGCGGTGAACCACCCCTCCGGCTCCCGGACGTGCGCGGGCATCTGGTCCGCCTCGGCCCGCACCTCCTGCAGGCACACCACATCCGCGTCCGTCGCCGCCAGCCAGGGCACGAAGCCCTTCTTCGCCGCGGCCCGGATGCCGTTCACGTTCACGGTCGTCACAGTCAGCACCCGAGCACCCTAGCCTCCGGCACCGACAAACCCGTCCTTACCATGTGTCGCATGGAGATCCGCCCCGTCCGTTACGACCACCCCGACGCCGCCAGGCTCGACGCGCGGGTCCAGGCCGAGTACGTCGAGCGCTACGGCGACGGCGACTCCGCCCCCATGGACCCCGAGGAGTTCGAGCCGCCGCACGGCCGCTACTTCCTCGTGTACGACGACGCCGGCACCCCCGTCGCCACCGGCGGCTGGCGCGCCCGCAGCGGCGGGAGCGAGGAGGGCTACGCGGACGGCGACGCCGAGATCAAGCGGATGTACGTCGTCCCCGAGGCCCGGGGCCTGGGCCTGGCCCGCCGCGTGCTGGCCGCGCTGGAGGCCGACGCCCGCGCCGCCGGCCGGGTGCGCATGGTGCTCGAGACCGGCATCAAGCAGCCGGAGGCGATGTCCCTCTACGTCTCCGAGGGCTACGAATCCGCAGCTCAGAAGTTCGGCACGTACCGCGACTACGACGACAGCCGCTGCTATACCAAGGTTCTTCCGGTTCTGGTGGCCCATCCCGCCGCCCCGGTGCGAGAATGGGAACGCAGCAGTCCGCTGGAGCCGTGAGGGACACAGCTCAGCAGCGGGCTCCTGGGCGACAGAGGGCCAGCCGCGAACCGGCCCCGGGACCCGAGGAGTGATGCGCATGAAGGAATCAACGCGACAGTGACGTGTCCTTGAACGTCGGGCAGGCCACTGCCACGTCGGACCCGCCCAGCCTTCGTGCCGGGCGGGTCTTCTCGTACCCGGCCACACTCCGCCGTACGACGGTCGCGCCCCCTCACTCCCCGCGCTCGTCGATCACCCGACGGATCTTCCCCACCGACCGCTCCAGCGTCTCCGGGTCCACCACCTCGGCCCGCACGCTGACCCCCACGCCGTCCTTCACCGCCCGGACGATCTCCGCCGCGGCCTCCTCGCGCCGCGCGGCGGGCGCGTCGGGGCGGGCCTCCACCCGGACCGTCATCCCGTCCAGGCGGCCCTCGCGGGTCAGGCGGATCTGGAAGTGCGGGGCGACACCCGCCGTACGCAGCACGATCTCCTCGATCTGCGTCGGGAAGACGTTCACCCCGCGCAGGATGATCATGTCGTCGCTGCGCCCGGTGACCTTCTCCATACGGCGGAAGGCGGGCCGGGCGGTGCCGGGCAGCAGGCGGGTGAGGTCGCGGGTGCGGTAGCGGATGATCGGCATGGCCTCCTTGGTGAGGGAGGTGAAGACCAGCTCGCCGCTCTCGCCGTCCGGCATCGCCTCACCGGTGAAGGGGTCGACGATCTCCGGGTAGAAGTGGTCCTCCCAGATGTGCAGCCCGTCCTTGGTCTCGACGCACTCCTGGGCCACGCCCGGGCCCATGACCTCCGACAGCCCGTAGATGTCGACGGCGTCGATGCCCGCCCGCTGCTCGATCTCCCGGCGCATCTCCTCCGTCCACGGCTCGGCCCCGAAGATGCCGACCTTCAGCGAACTCGCCCGCGGGTCGAGGCCCTGCTTCTCGAACTCGTCGAGGAGGGTCAGCATGTACGACGGGGTGACCATGATGATCTCGGGCCTGAAGTCGTTGATCAGCTGCACCTGCCGCGCGGTCATCCCGCCGGACGCCGGGATCACGGTGCAGCCGAGCCGCTCGGCGCCGTAGTGCGCCCCGAGTCCACCGGTGAACAGCCCGTACCCGTACGCCACATGCACCTTGCGCCCCGGCCGGCCGCCGGCCGCGCGGATGGAGCGGGCGACGACGTCCGCCCACGTCGACAGGTCGGCCTCGGTGTAGCCGACGACCGTGGGGAGGCCGGTGGTGCCGCTGGAGGCGTGCAGCCGGCGGACGTCGGCCATCGGGACGGCGAACATCCCGAAGGGGTACGCCTCGCGCAGGTCCGCCTTGGTGGTGAAGGGGAAGCGGGCGAGGTCGGCCAGGGACCGCAGGTCCCCGGGCCCGACGCCGTGGGCGTCGAACTTGGCGCGGTAGAGCGGGACGCTCTCGTACACCCGGTGCAGCGTCTCCTTCAGCCGCTGGAGCTGGTGCTCGCGCAGCCCGTCCGCCGTCATCCGCTCACCGGCGTCCAGCAGCCGGTCGTCCGTCGTGCTCATGGCGTCCCTTCCCTGCCCTGTGCCTCGCGCGGTCACCGCGCGCCTTCCGTTCCCCGGATCGTGCGGCTGCGGCCGCGGAACTCCGCGACGACGTCCTCGCCGCGGTGGACGGTCACGTCGTATATCCCACTGCGCCCGAAGCGCGTGCGCTCCTCGGCGCGCGCGACCAGTTCGTCGCCCTCGTACGCCGGGGCGACGAAGGTGACGTCGGCGCCCGCGGCGACGGTGACCGGTCCGTGGCTGTTGCAGGCGCAGGCGAACGCGGTGTCGGCGAGGAGGAACACGTAGCCGCCGTGGGCGATCCCGTGGCCGTTGACCATGTCGGCGGTGACGCGCATCCGCAGCACGGCCGTGCCCTCGGCGACCTCCAGCAGCTCGATTCCGAGGCGCCGCGACGCGCGGTCCTGTTCGTACATCGTCCTCGCCGCCTGCACGCCTGCTCCCTGAACGCTTGCCGCCCGACCGACCATTCGGTTAGCTTTGCCGTGCACGTAAATCCCTGTCAAGAGGTGGGACATGACGACGCAGCACAGCGCACCCTCGGTGGTCGGCGTGATCGGTGGCGGGCGGATGGGCGCCGGGATCGCGCAGTCCTTCGCCGCCGCGGGCTCCTCCGTCGTCATCGTGGAGAGCGGCGAGCAGGCCGCCGCCGCGGCGCTGGAGCGGGTCGCGACGGGCCTCGCGCGGGCCGCCGAGCGGGGCAAGGTCGCCGATCCCGACGTCGTCCTGGCCCGGGTCCGTACGACCGAGTCCGTGGCCGGGCTGCCCCGGGACGCCGACCTCGTGGTCGAGGCGGTGCCGGAGGACGCGGCGCTGAAGGCGAAGGTCCTGGCCGCCGCCGAGCAGGCCGTCGGCGGTACGACGGTCCTGGCCACGAACACGAGCTCGCTCCCGGTGACGGAGCTGGCGGCGGCCCTCACCGACCCCGGCCGCTTCCTGGGGATGCACTTCTTCAACCCCGTCCCAGCGTCGGCGCTCGTCGAGCTGGTCACCGGCCCGCAGACGGCGCCGGAGACCCTGCGGGCGGCCCGCGCCTGGACGCACGCCCTGGGCAAGACGGACGTCACCGTCAAGGACTCCCCCGGCTTCGCCAGCAGCCGGCTGGGCGTGATGCTGGGGCTGGAGGCGATCCGGATGGTCGAGGAGGGCGTCGCGGCCCCCGCGGACATCGACAACGCGATGACCCTCGGCTACAAGCACCCCATGGGCCCGCTGCGCCTCACGGACCTCGTGGGCCTGGACGTGCGCCTGGCGATCGCCGAGCACCTGCACGCGACCCTGGGCGCCCGTTTCGAGCCCCCCGCGCTCCTTCGCGAGAAGGTCGCGAAGGGCGAGCTGGGGCGTAAGACGGGCCGCGGTTTCTACGACTGGGACGAGTGACGGGGATAACCCGCTGGGTGCCGGCGGCCGCCGGGTGTCGGCGTACACCCAAGGCCGCCCCGATACCCCGGAGCCGTATCGCCCCGCCTCCCCCGGTCCCAAACCTCACCTGCGAATATCAGCCCACAGCGTGACCCGGAGGGTGAGGCCTACTGCTACAGCAGTAGGACGCATTGCATCCGATGGGATGACGACTTCCGCGCCCTCGCGGGGGATCGTTAAGACCATGAGTCCTTTCCTGCTGGCGCTGCTGCTGTCGCTCATCTCCGCGACCGCGTACGCCGGCGCAGCCGTGCTCCAGGAGCGCGTGGCGGCCGCCACCCATGAGCCGTCGTACGCGCCCCTGCGCAACGGCGGCTGGTGGGCGTCGGTGGGGCTGAACGGCTCCGGCGCGCTGCTGCACGTCGCCGCCCTGGTGTACGGCTCGCTCAGCCTCGTCCAGCCGCTGGGCGCCCTGACCATCGTCTTCGCCCTGCCGATCGCGGCCCTGTTCGCCGGCAAGCGGGCCGGCCGTTCCGCGTGGACGGCCGCCGTGATGTGCACACTGGGCCTCGCGGTCATCCTCTCCCTCACGGGCTCGGGCCCGGCGCACGAGCTGTCCCTGGACTCCCGGCTGCTGCTGGCGGCCGGCACGGCCGTCGCGCTCGGCGCGCTGGTGCTCACCGCGCGCCGGCTGGGTCACCGTCCGGCCGCGCGCAGCCTGACGCTGGCGGTGGCCTCGGGCACGGCGTTCGGCATGGCGTCGGTGTTCACCAAGGCCGTCACCGACGATCTGACGGACTTCGTCAGCCTCGGCATGATCGCCCTGCTCGCCCCCGCGGGCCTGATGCTGTCCCAGGCCGCCTACCGCGGCGCGGGCCTGGCCGCCCCGCTGGCCACGCTGACCGTCGTGAACCCGGTGGTCGCCGCGGCGGTCGGGATCGTGGCGATGGGCGAGTCGTTCCGGTACGGGATGGCCGGTGCGGCGGGCGTGGCGGTCGCGGGCCTGGTCGCCGCGGCCGGTGTGTTCGTACTGACCGCCCGGACGGAGTCCGCCCCGCTGCCCGCGGACGCGGCGGCGCTCCCCGCGCAGCGCGAACCCGTACACCGGTGCTCGGGTGCGGCGCGTGTGCCAGGGTTGCCCCATGCGCGCTCCCGTCGCGACCTGCGTCGCCCTCCTCGTACTGCTCACCGGCTGCTCGGGGCGGGCCGGGAGCCCCGACGGGTCCCCCGGCGGGAGTACGCCGGGCCACCGGACCACCCCGGCATCCTCGCTCCGGAGCCCGCAGCCCGCACCCCGGAGCCCGTGGCGGCTGCGCGCCGAAGTACGTGAGACCCTCCCGCACGACACGTCGTCCTTCACCCAGGGCCTGGAGCTGAAGGACGGCGTCCTGTACGAGGGCACCGGCCGCCGCGGCCGCTCGGCCCTCTACGCCGGCAGCCCCGGCGCGCCGCCGATACGCGCCGTGGCGCTGCCGGCGGATCTCTTCGGGGAGGGCATCACGCTGGTCGGCGACCGGGTGTGGCAGCTGACCTGGCAGGAGGGCGTCGCCCTGGAGCGCGACGCCCGCACGCTGAAGGAGCTGCGCCGTGTGCGGTACGACGGCGAGGGCTGGGGGCTGTGCCTGCAGTCGTCCGCCGAGCGCCTGGTGATGAGCGACGGCTCCGCGACCCTGACGTTCCGCGACCCGAAGACCTTCGCCGTACGGGGCACCCTCCCGGTCACGGAGAGCGGCAGCCCGCTGGCCCGCCTCAACGAACTGGAGTGCGCGCCGGACGGCCGCACGGTGTACGCGAACGTCTGGCAGACGGACCGCATCGTCCGTATCGACACGGCCACGGGCGAGGTGACGGCCACGATCGACGCCTCGGGCCTCCTCACGCCCGCGGAACGCACGGCGGGCGCGGACGTCCTGAACGGGATCGCGGCGATCCCGCACACGGACGAGTTCTATGTGACGGGCAAGCTCTGGCCGAAGCTGTTCCGGGTCCGCTTCGTCCCTGAGGGGTGACCGGGACGGAAGGGACCCGGCATGATGCGCGCATGCGGATCAGAACAGCGCGGGCCGACGAACTGAAGCACCTGCAGGACATCGAAAGGGCGGCGGACGCGCTCTTCCGCGACATCGGCATGCCGGAACTGGCCGACGGCGACCCGCACCCCCTGGACGACCTGGCGAACTCCCAGCGCCAGGGCCTCGCCTGGGTCGCGGTCACGGAGGACGACACCCCGGTCGCCTTCCTCACCGCCGAGCCCCTCGACGGCAACCTGCACGTGGAACAGCTCTCGGTCCACCCGTCCCACGCCCGCAAGGGCATAGGCCGCCACCTCCTGGACCACGCGGCGGCCCACGCCTCCGCCTCGGGCACCCCGGCCCTGACCCTGACCACCTGCGCCGACGTCCCCTGGAACGCCCCGTACTACACCCGCTGCGGCTTCCACCCCCTCCCGGACGAGGCGCTCGGCCCGTCCCTCCGCACCCGCGTCGACAACGAGGCGGCGAACGGCCTGGCCCGCTGGGCGCGGGTGTGCATGCGGCGGCCGGTGGACCCGTCCGGACCGGCGTAAAACCGGAGCTGCTCCGGGCCTTACGGGCGGGCGACTCCCGATGTCAGAGCTGCCGGGTACTGTGCGTTCCGCGATCAAGCACAGTGCTGCGGGGAGGGCCCATGGGAGCGAAGACGGGACTGCTGGTTTACGCGGACGGTGTCGTACCCGACGCGCTGCGGCAGGCCGGCGCTGCGAGCACGGAGCGGACGGCCGCCATGATGAGGCGGCTCCACCCGGGCTGGACGATCGAGGAGGCCCCGGGTTCGACGCTGGGGCACGGCGTGTACCCGCCGGACGGAACGGCCTACGCGGCGAGCTGGCCCGGCATCGAGATCATCTGCGATCGACACGTCATGCTCGATTACCCGTCGCGGCTTCCCGAGCACCTCGTTGCGGCGAGTGCCGGTCGACGCCTGGTTCTGCACGCCATGCACAGTGTGGTCGACTGGCTGGCATTCGCCGTGTGGGAAGACGGACGCCTCATCCGCTCCCTGAGCGTGTCGCCGGACCGGGGAATCATGGAGAACATCGGCGAACCGCTCGCCTTCGAGCTCCCGTTCTGGGCAGGGGAGCGCCCGGCGGACGTCATCCCCTGGCCCGGCGAGGAGGAAGAGCCGTACTCGCTGCCCTTCCATCCCCTCGACTTCGGCGAAGAGGCGCTGCGGGCCCTGTGCGGCTTCGTCCAGGAGGGAGGCCCCGATCCGGACGACGTCAACGCGTACAACGTCGAACTGCACGGCTTCCGCATCCAGGACCCGGATGCGCCCAGCCCCGCCGAGAGGGAGGCAGCACTGAAGCGCGCCGTGGCGGCCATGGGCCCCCCGCGCGTCTTCACCCTGGGCCCGGACGGTTCCTTGATCGAACGTGGCGGTCTGTAGCAGTTTGAGTGCCCTCGAACGGTGAAGATGGCTATCGTCGCGAGCATGAAGGTCCGGCGCAATGTTCGCGCGGTTCTGCTCGATGGCGACCATCTGGTGTTTCTGCGTCGGGGATGGCCCGGCGGATCCACGTTCTACACAACCGTTGGTGGAGGCGTCGAAACCGAAGACGCGGGGCTGGAAGCGGCCTTACGCCGTGAGGTCATGGAGGAGATCGGCGCCACGATCGGTCCTCCCGTCGAGTTCCTGACCATGACTGAACCCGGCGAGAGGGTCACGGCGGTATGGCACTACTTCCGCGCTGACGTGCTGGACACGGACGTGGGCCGCCGCAGCGGGCCCGAGGTGAGTGATCCCGACCTGGGAGATTTCACGCCGGTCCATGTCCCACTCGACGTATCAGCCGTGGCTGCGCTCGGACTCGAGCCGCCCGAGCTCGCCGACTACCTGCGCGATCACATTGCGTCGTGGGGCATCTGAAGTCGGCAGTAGAGACAGTCCACCGACTGGAGCCGGGCTCGTGTGCGAGACAGCCTTCGCGGCAGCACCCGCGTCGTCGGTCGGGAGTCACGAGCACTCGTCGGAGACGACGAACAGCGCCCCCGCGCGGTGACCTGCCCAGCGCGCGCTGTGTCCCTCTTCTGAGGGATGACGCCGAGGCAAGTTTCGAAGTAGTTTCAAAGTCATGAGTTCCGAGAGCGCAGCCGTGAATTTCTCCGAGCTGGTGAACAAGAACAAACAGACCCTCGCCCGGCTCGAGGAATCGCCCAGACTGCTCCTTCACCGCAGAGACGGCGAGGACCTCGTCCTCACCACCGCGGCGCGGGCCGAGCAGGACCAGACGGTGGTGTCGGCAGCCACCCGGATGCTGGCCGCGCTGGCGCGCCGGGAGCCCGGCAGTACGGAGCTGCTCCTCGACATCCTGCCGGACGCCTTCCCATGGGTCCGCTTCCTGCCCGAGCCCGATCTGCACGCCTTCGCGGTCGACCTGGTCGACACCATGCGTGCCGCCGACTCAGTCGGCAACAGCGCGTCCGTCGCCCAACTGCTCATCGCCTGGCAGCACACCGCCGAGGTCTACTCCGACCCCGAACTGCTGGCCGCACTGACCAGGGATCACGGCGAGGACTACGGCCCGGTCCCCGACCCTCGGGACATGGCATGACCGCGGGACGCGGCGATCGAGCGGCGCCCCCTGCACCGGAAGGCCACTGGGAGGTCCGCTTCGCTGACGCCGCCTCGGCCAAGGGCTGGGAAAGCCTCACCCAGCAAGCCCGCGAGAACACATACCGCGCGTGGATCACCATGCGCACCACCCCCAGGCCGGCCACCGAGACACCCCGGCACCACCGCCTCAAGGGTGGCCTGGCGCACGGAAGCCACCGCGGACAGACCTGCGAGCAGTGGCAGATCGAAGTGACCGGCGGCGGCCGCATCTGGTACCTGCTGGACACCGCACGCGAAACCTGCTGGATCACCTTCGCGGGAACCGGTCACCCGCGAGCCACAGACAGACGATGCCCCTGACCCCGGCACCCTTGGGCCAGCCTCCACTGCCCTGGCGCGACGTCTGCGCCCCAGCCCCAAAAGCAGAAGACCCGCCGGTGTAAACCGGCGGGTCTTCTCATGTGCGTGGGGTGTTCACGAGTGCGTCTGATCAGTTGCAATGCGAGGGCTTGAAGATCATTACCCGTCCGCCCGGTGATCGTTGCCCATGGTGGGCCCTGACCGAGCGCACGGCGAACGAGATCACAGCAGCCCTTCGGCAGGCAAGGCGACTTCATGCGCCGGCCGTGTGGGCATACACGCGGAGTGGGTCGAGGTGTAGTTCGTGGGGTCCGAGGCAGTCCGCCGCCAGGGTGGCCACGAGT
>NZ_JBFAXR010000067.1:0-46552 GCF_040680895.1 Streptomyces sp. NPDC051940
ACTCGAACGGCACGGCCGTCTCGCGCTCCGCCCACCCCTCCGGGACGCTGTGCGACACGACGACGACGGGGGCGCCGTCGGGCGGGCATTCCCGTCCCGGGGTCACTCCCGTCCCGGGGTCCGCCGGCTCTCGTGTTCGCGGTACGACGTGCGCGTGTGCTCGGTGTGCGCCCGCATCACCGCGGCGGCCCGTTCCGCGTCGCCGTCCGCCAACGCGGCGACCAGCTCCCGGTGTTCGGCCCAGGAGTGGCGTCCGCGCTGCCGGGCGACCGGCGTGTAGTACCAGCGCACCCGGCGGTCGACCCGCGCCGCCAGCTCGGCCAGCACCGCGTTGCCGGCCAGCGCCATGACCTCGCCGTGCAGTCGCGCGTTGAGCTCGACCGCGGCCTCCACGTCGTCCTCGGCGACGGCGCGCTCGCCCGCCACGCACAACTCCTCCAGCACCGCCACGGCCTGGGCGTCCATCCGGGGCGCCGCCAGCCGTACGGCCTCGGCCTCCAGCAGCGTACGGACGGTCAGCAGCTGGTCCGCCTCCTGCTCGGTCGGCTCGTGGACGAACGCGCCCTGCGCCGGCCGCAGATCGACCCAGCCCTCGGTGCTCAGCCGCTGCAGCGCCTCGCGTACGGGCTGCCGCGACACGCCCAGCCGGCCCGCGAGGTCGGCCTCGATGAGGTGCGCGCCGGGTTGCAGCGTGCGCGTGACGATGAGGCCTAGGAGCGTCTCGTACACACGGGCCCGCAGGGGCCCCGGCCGCTCCAGCCTGGGCACGGCGCCCTGGGGAAGTCGCGCGGTCGGCAACATCGCGGCCCTTTCCCCCACTTCCGGCCCCGCCTGACCCCTGCCGGTCAACGCCCGGGCCTTCGCCTGGCTTTCGCCTACAGTCTACGGCACACAATCTTCCAGCCGGCGGCGTACGACCTCTTGCCCGCCGTCGATTCCATCCTGTAGACAATATTCCGTCGACAACGCCGCCGACGTCGGCAACGGCCGGGAGGAGGGCACCACATGGGACGCGTCACGCAGCGCCGGCCCGTGCTGCGCATCCGGGGCGGCGCCTCGGTCACCCGCCCGGACACCCTGGCCGCCGAGGAGCCGCTGGAGATCCGGCTGAACGGCAGGTCCCTCGCCATCACGATGCGCACGCCGGGCGACGACTTCGCACTGGCAGCCGGATTCCTGGTCAGCGAGGGCGTGCTGGGCAGCGCCGACGAACTGAGGAACATCGTGTACTGCGCGGGGGCGACGGCCGACGGCTCCAACACGTACAACGTGGTGGACGTCCGCACCGCGCCCGGCCTCGCGCTCCCCGACTTCACGCTCGAACGCAACGTCTACACCACGTCGTCCTGCGGCCTGTGCGGCAAGGCGAGTCTCGACGCGGTCCGCACCACGGCCCGCTGGACGATCGACGCCGACGACGGCTCTACTCCCCCGGTCAGGTTGACGCCCGAACTGCTCGCAGCCCTCCCCGACCGGCTGCGCGCGGCCCAGCGGGTCTTCGACCGGACCGGGGGGCTCCACGCCGCGGCCCTGTTCACCCCCCGGGGCGAACTCCTCGACGTCCGCGAGGACGTGGGCCGCCACAACGCGGTCGACAAACTGGTCGGCCACGCCCTCCAGTCGGGCGCGCTCCCGCTGCGCGACACCGTCCTGCTGGTGTCCGGCCGGGCCTCCTTCGAACTGGCGCAGAAGGCGGTGATGGCGGGCATCCCGGTGCTCGCCGCGGTGTCGGCGCCGTCGTCGCTCGCCGTGGAACTGGCGGCCGAGACCGGACTCACCCTGGTCGGCTTCCTGCGCGGCGACTCCATGAACGTGTACGCGGGTGAGCACCGCATCACCCTGCGGGCCGCGGCCTCCTCGGGCTGAGCGGCGTCCCGCGGCACGGCGGCGGGGTCCTGAAGAGGCGGGGTGCGCCCCCTGCGCCACGAGGACCCCGCCGCAGCCCACGACCTGGGCGTCCGCGTCGTACAGGGTCAGGGACGGGGTGCTTGGAGCGCTCGAAGGCTCGGAGCGCTCAGAACAGCGAGGCGCATCACCGAACGGGCACCGCGCCCGAGGCCCCCACCGCCATGACCGCGCCGCTCACGGTCCCTATCAGGCCCCGCCAGCCGCGTCCCCGATGTCACATCCGTCCGTCATCCCGCATCCAGCGCACGGGAGTTGACGAAGGTGCTGAGGGATGCCAGGGGGACGGGTCCGGCGCCGCGGTGCGGTTGGCGCGCTCCGCGCGAGGGCCGTTTGAGGGTTGTTCGACTCTCATTCCGTGCGCGCGAAGTCTCCTAAGGTCCCCGTCCAGCGGCACTTGAGCCGGACGCGTCAATCGGGCCGTAGGCCTGGGGGATCAATGGAATCCAGTGCCCGGGAAGACATCGTCGGCGCCTTCTGCCGGACGGCCGCCCGGTATCCGCAGCGGCCGGCGGTGGTGCACAACGGCCGGCAGCTCGGATACGCCGAACTCCTCGCCCGGGTACGGGCCACGGCGCATCGGCTCGGGTCGGATCCCGGGGTGACCGGGGTACTCACGTCCCGGTCCGCCGCAGTCGTGAGCGCGATGCTCGGCATCCTGGCAGCGGGCGGCACCTATCTTCCCGTAGACCCGGCCCATCCGCTGCCGCGGCGGCGCGAGGTGCTGGACCTGAGCGGCTGCCGGACGGTGATCGGTCCCGAGCCGGACGCGCCGCCCGATCACGACGGCCTCCGGGGACCCGTGCCGGTGCCCGCGGACCACCCGGCGTACATCCTGTTCACCTCCGGCTCGACCGGCCGGCCCAAGCCCGTGGTGACACCGCGCGGCGCGATCTCCACCGTCACCGCGGCCCTGCGGGAGCTGTTCGGCCTCGCCCCCGAGGACCGGGTGCTGCAGTTCGCCTCGCTGAACTGGGACACCTGCTTCGAGGAGATCCTGCCCGCCCTCACCGCCGGCGCCGCGCTGGTCTTCCACGACGACGCCTACGCCGGGTCCTTTCCGCGCCTGCTGCGGATGATCGACGAACAGCGCGTCACGGTGCTCGACCTGCCCACGGCCTTCTGGCACGAGCTGGTGCTCCACCTCGTCGAGGAGCGCGGCACGCTGCCGCCGTCCGTCCGGCTCGTCGTGATCGGCGGCGAGGCGGTGAACCCGAGCCGGCTCGCGGACTGGCGGGCGCTGGACACCGGCGGGATCCGGCTGCTCAACACCTACGGGTGCACCGAGACCACCCTCATCACCCATGCCGTCGACCTGCACGGCCCGTTCGCGCCGACCGCCCCCGCCGACCGGGTGCCGATCGGGCATCCCCTGCCCCATGTACGCGAGCGCGTCACCGGCGACGGCGAGCTGCTGATCGGCGGCCCGGCGCTGGCGTCGGGGTACCGGGGCCTGGCGGCGGCCACCGCGGAACGGTTCGTCGAACTCGACGGCGAGCGCTGGTTCCGCACCGGCGACCGGGTGAGCAGGGCGGCCGGCGGTGCGCTCGTGCACGAGGGCCGGCTCGACCACGAGCTCAAGGTACGCGGCATCCGGGTGGACCCCGGCGAGGTCGAGGCCCAGATCGCCGGCCATCCGCGGGTACGGGCGGTGGCGGTGGCCGGGGTGACCGTCGCCGGCCGCACGGTGCTCGCCGCCTACGTCGTCCCGCGCCCGCAGGACGACACCTCGACGCTCGCCGGGGACGTCCTGGCCTATCTGCGCACCCGGGTCCCGGGCCATCTCGTGCCCGGCCGGATCACGGTCGTGCCCCGACTCGTCCACACCGCCGGCGGCAAGGTCGACCGCGGCCGCCTCGACGAGCTCATCGCCTGAGTCCGCCCGTCACCCGAAGGAGCCCACCGTGACCGTTGACGCCGTATCAGAGCTCTTCCGGCGCATCCTGCAAGCCGAAGAAGCCGAAGAAGCCGAGGAATTCGCCGCCGACACCGACTTCTTCGAAGCCGGCGGCGACTCGCTGCTCGCCACCCGGGTGCTGAGCGCCGTCGCCCGCACCTGCGGGGTGGAGCTCGGCTTCGACGACTTCCTCGACGCGCCGACGCCCAGCGCCCTCGCCAAGAAGATCGCGAGCGCGGCGTGAACGTCATCGTGGTGGGCGCGGGCCTGGCCGGCCTCACCGCCGCGGCCGAGCTGACGGCACGCGGCGCCGACGTCGTCGTCCTCGAGGCGCGCGACCGCGTCGGCGGCCGCACCCATGGCATCGAGGTCGTGCCCGGCACCTGGGTGGACGCGGGCGCGGCCTATCTCGGCGAACGCCACACCGCGTTGACGGCGCTGCTGGCCGAGCTCGACCTGAAGACCACCCCCACCGCGATGACCGGCGACAGCCGCTTCGCGCTGGGGGGTACGGCACGACGGGCCGGCCGCTTCGCGCTGGGGCGTACGGCACGACGGCCCGGCCGCTTCCCGCCGTTGAACGCGGTCGCCCTGGGCGAGCTCTTCGACGCCCTGGACGCGCTCTCCGTCGACCCGGACACACCGTGGGCCTCGCCGGACGCCGCCGCGCTCGACACCCGCACGGCGGCCGACTGGGCCCGCACGCGGCTGCGGCACCCGGACGCGCGGCTGTTCTTCCCGCTGTTCCTCGGCGAGATGATGGCCGCCGATCCGGCCGACGTGTCCGTCCTGCACCTGGCGTTCTACCTCCGCTCAGGCGGCGGCGTCCGCTATCTCAACGCCTTCGAGGGCGGTGCGCAGCAGGACCGGATCGACGGCGGCGCGCACCAGCTGTGCGAGCGGCTCGCCGGGCGCCTCGGGCCCCGGGTGCGGCTCGGCGAACCGGTCCGGGCGATCCGCCAGGACGCCGGCGGTGTCACCGTGCAGACCTCGGCGGGCACCCTCCGCGGCCAGGCCGCCGTCGTCGCCCTGCCGCCGCTGCTCGCCGACGCCATCGCGTACGAGCCCGGGCTGCCGGCCCCCCGGTCCACCGACCGCACGGCGCCCGGCTGCGCGGTCAAGGTGCACCTGGTCTACCCGGAGCCGGCCTGGCGGGACCAGGGGTTGTCCGGCTGGTCGGTCAACGCCCGGGGTCCGCTGCTGTCCACCGTCGACGACTCACCGCCGGACGGCTCCGTCGGCGTCCTCACCGGTTTCGTCACCGGCCGCGAGGCCCACCGGTTCGCGGCGCTGTCCCCCGCACGGCAGCGCGCGCAGGCCCTCGCCCAGGCCGGCCGCCTGTTCCCCGGACTGCCCGAGCCCCTCGGCGTCCACGTCACCGACTGGGTGGGCGACCCGTACAGCCGCGGCTGCTACGCCGCGCTCTTCGGGCCGGGCGACTGGCTGCGCCTGGGCCCGCATCTGACGGCCGCGCACCAGCGCGTGCACTGGGCCGGCACCGAGACCAGCACCGCATTCTTCGGCCTCATGGAAGGCGCCATCCGGTCCGGACACCGGGTGGCCGCGGAGATCGTCACGACGTACGGAAGGAACCTCCATGTCTGAGCGCACTTCGATCGCGCCGCTGGACGTACGGGAGCGGCTGATGACCGAGCCCGAACTGGGCGCCGGCAACTTCCTGCAGTACGCACTCGAGACCAACCCGCACCGGTCGGTCCCGTTCGTCTTCAGCCACCGCACCGACCACCGCGGCCAGGTGGTCCTGCGCGGCCACAGCCTCGAGGATCTCGCGGCCCTGCGGGACCGCTACGCCGAGTGGTACTGGGCGAACGGCGTCAGGCCCGGGGAGCCGGTGGGCATCGTGGTCGCCGAGGGGCTCGAACCGCTCATCCACTTCCTGGCGTTGTCGGCCCTCGGCGCCGTCCCCGCCATGGTCAACGACGCGATGCGGCCCGACATCATGGTCCGCTACCTCAACCACGTCGGTGTCGTCGGCGTCGTCGCCGACGACACCACCCGGCTGCAGTCCGCCTACCGCGCCGACCCGCAGAGCCGCCCGCGCTTCCTCGCCCTGGCCGCCGAGGTACGGGCCCACCGCGGCGCCGGCGAACTGCCCGGGCAGTACCCCTACCGCCATGCCCCGGACGACATCGTGGCGCTGATCCACTCCTCCGGGACCACCGGCACCCCGAAGTCCACGACGCTCAGCCACCGGTCGTTCTGGGACGGCAAGCAGCCGCGGATGACGCGCTTCCCGGCCGAGCCGTACGACCGGCTGATGTCGCTCATGCCGCACACCCACGCCGGCGGGCTCAGCTACTTCCTCACCGCCGTGCTCCTCGGACTGCCGACCGTCGTGATGGCCGACTGGCGTCGGACCGTCGTCGAGCCCGTGATGGAGGCCTTCCAGCCGACGATGCTCGCGTCGTTCCCGCGCACGTTCGTCGAACTCGCCACCGGTGAGCTGCCGGTCAAGGGCGCGGCCAGGGTGCACTCGTGGTTCAACACCGGCGACAGCGCGCACTACGGGCACATCAGGCGGCTCATCCAGCTCGGCGAGCGGCCCGCGGGTCTCATCAAGGCCTGGCTGCTGCCCACCGGCGAGGCCGCGCACGAGCCGCTGCCCGGCTCCCAGTTCGTCGACGGGCTCGGCTCGTCGGAGATGGGGATGGCGCTCTTCGGCCAGGTGTTCGCGCCGGAGACCCCGCGCAACGACCGCTGCGTGGGCCCGGCCCAGCCGGCCGTGATCAAGGCCGCGGTGCTGGACGACGACGGCCGGGAGGTGCCCGACGGCACCGTCGGGCTGCTCGGCGTGATCACCCCGTCCCGCACCCCCGGCTACTGGAACGACGACCGGCTGACCCGCAGCTTCGAGCTGGCCGGCTACTGGCTCACCGGCGACGTCGCCTACCGGGACGCCGCCGGCAGCTTCTACCACCTCGACCGGACCGTCGACGTCATCGACACCGCGGCCGGACCGGTCTACAGCCTGCCCATCGAGGAGGTGCTGCTCGCCGACTGCGACGACCTCGTCCAGGACTGCTCCGTCGTCGGTGTGCCCGGCAGGCCGGGTGAGGCGCAGCGCCCGATCGCCGTCGTACGCCTGCAGGCCGACGCCGCCCACGCCACCGCCGACGAGGTGCGGGAGAAGGCCAACAAGGCCCTCGCCGACGCCGGTCTCGCGACGCTGGCGGCCGTGCTCATCGCCCGTACGGACGCGGACTTCCCGCTCGGCCCCACCGGCAAGGTGCTCAAGCGCGAGCTGCGCACCCGGCACGCGGCGCTGTTGGCCGGATGAGACCCCCGACCCCGTACACCTACGCCCGCCGACAGCTGGTCGAGCCCGACTGGCGCCGGCTGCCCGGCTGGCGTGGTGTCACCGAGACGCAGTGGCGCGACGCCCAGTGGCAGCGCGCCCACTGCGTGAAGAACCCCGGGCAGTTGCGGGCGGTCGTCGGCGGACTGCTCCGGGAGTCCTTCTACCACGACCTCGCCGCCGACGCGGCGCGGTACGCGACCATGTCCGTGCTGATCACACCGCAGCTGCTGAACGTGATGGCGGCGGATCCCGACGGCGACCATACGGAGGGCGACTACACGGAGGCGTTCCTGGCCGATCCGGTCCGCCGGTACATGCTGCCGGTCGCCTCGGACCGGCACCCGGTCTGGCCCAGCCATCCGCGGGCCCAGCGGGACTCGCTGCACGAGGCGGAGATGTGGGCCGTCGAGGGTCTGACCCACCGCTACCCGACCAAGGTGCTGGCCGAACTGCTGTCCACCTGCCCGCAGTACTGCGGGCACTGCACCCGGATGGACCTGGTCGGCAACTCCACACCCCAGGTGGTCAAGGCGACCCTGGCCCTCAGGCCGGTGGACCGGCAGGAGCTGATGCTGGACTACCTCAAGCGCACGCCGGCCGTGCGCGACGTGGTGGTCTCGGGCGGTGATCTGGCGAACGTCCCCTGGCCCCGGCTGGAGTCGTTCCTGGTCCGGCTGCTGACGCTGGAGTCCGTCCGCGACGTCCGGCTGGCCACCAAGGCGCTCGTCGGCCTGCCGCAGCACTGGCTGCGGCCGGACGTGGCCGCGGGGATGGCCCGGGTGGCGGCCCTGGCCCGCAGCCGCGGCGTCAACCTGGCCGTCCACACGCACGCCAACCACGCGCGGTCGGTGACCCCGCTGGTCGCCGAGGCCACCCGCGGGCTGCTGGATGCCGGCGTGCGGGACGTCCGCAACCAGGGCGTCCTCCTGCGCGGCGTCAACACCACCCCGGCCGACCTGCTGGACCTGTGCTTCGCCCTGCAGGGCGAAGCGGGGATCCTGCCCTACTACTTCTACCTCTGCGACATGATCCCCAACGCGGAGCACTGGCGGATCCCCGTCCACGAGGCGCAGCGGCTGCAGGAAGCGATCATGGGCTACCTGCCCGGCTACGCGACCCCGCGCCTGGTGTGCGACGTCCCCTACGTCGGCAAGCGCTGGGTGCACCAGCCCGTCGCCTACGACCGCGAGCGCGGGATCTCGTACTGGACCCGCAACCACGGCATCGGCCGGCACGAACAGGACGACCCCGGCCGCCGGTTCCCGTTCTACGACCCCATCGACACCCTGCCCGATCCCGGCCGCCGCTGGTGGGCCGGCCAAGAGGGGGCACCATGAGCACGCTACGACGGATCTGCTGGATCTTCCCGGACCGGGAGTCCACGCGGGCGACCGCGATGTGGCACCCGTTCTTCTGGGACCTGTACGCCGAGGAGGCCGCCGCCCTCGGCCTGACCTGGACCAGGAACGCACCCGACGCGGTGACGGTCGACGGCCTGGACACCGGCAAGCCGCGCTTCTACGTGGACGAGGAGCCCGTCACGCCGCAGGACACGCTCTTCCTCACCGCCCTGTACTCACTGCCGTACCAGTCGGCCGACATCTTCAACCAGCAGTCGCTGTACGCCGTGCTGGAACAGGCCGGCTTCTATCTGCCGTTCCCGCCGTGGCTGTCGCCGATCGCCAACGACAAGCTGGCCACGCTGCTGTACTTCCGCGACTCCCCCGTGCCGCCGATCCCGACCGTCCGGATCGGCACCGGACGGGACGTGAGCAAGCACCTGTACGAGGCGGCGCTCGCCGACCTGCCGTATCCGGCCCTGGTCAAACCGGCCGGCTGGTGCGGGGGCGGCGGCGTCAACCTGGCCCGCGACTCCGAGGAGATCCGCGGTCTGGTCAGCCTGGCCCAGGGCGGCGACACCACCCTGGTCGCGCAGCCGTATCTGGGTGACGGCACGGTCGACTACCGGGTCTACGTGATCGACGGTGAGCCCTACGCCGTGATGAAACGCACCCCCGAACCCGGATCGCCGGTCGCCAACGCCAGCCGCGGCGGATCGATGGAGTTCCCGCCCGTGCCACCGGAACTCGTCGACGCCACCGCCTACTTCGCCGAGAAGCTGCCCATCCCGTTCTTCTGCGTCGACTTCCTGCACGACGGCGAGCGGTTCTGGTTCTCCGAACTCGAACCCGACGGCGTGATCGCCCCGGACTTCGGTGACCCGGCGCGGACGCTGCAGCGGGACGTCACCCGTGCGCGCTGGACCGCCTGCCGCGACGCCCACACCCGATTCCTGGCCGAGGTGACCCGATGAAGTCCTCCCTGCCCGAGGTGACCCGATGAAGTTCTCCCTGCCCGAGCCGTCCCTGGACGCCCCCAACCGGAACCTGGAGCGGTTGAAGACCGTACCCGCGTTCGCGGCACGCTACGCCGACCACCACAAGACGGCCTCCCTCGACGACCTCGCCGCGCTGCCCACCCTGGTGAAGGACGAGCTGAACGTGGCACTGGCGCACCTGCGCCCGACCGCCGCGCACGGCGCGACCTGGCTGTTCCAGAGCGGCGGCAGCACCGGTGCGCCCAAGGTCGGCTACGCGCCCACCGGCTTCTACATGGCCGGCGTGCACGCCCACTGGCGTCCGCTCGACCGGGACGACGTGTTCGTCAACGGATGGGGCGCCGGGCGGATGTGGGGCGCGCACTTCCTGGCCGGCGCGTTCGCGGACCTGTCCGGCTGCGAGGTCATCTCGCTCGGCTCGGTCACCCGCGACGAGTACGGCGACTGGCTGGCCTTCATGGCGGCCCGCGAGGTGACCGCGTTCGGCGGCACGCCCAGCGTGCTGCGCCTGTGGTTCGCGCACGCCCGGGCCGCCGGCCTCCGGCTGCCCTCGCTGCGCAAGGTGCTCTGGCTCGGCGAGGCCTGGCACCCCCAGCTCGACGACGACATGGCGGCGGTGGCGCCGGACGCCGAGCGCTGGGGCATGTTCGGCAGCACCGAGACCTGGGTGGTCGGCACCAACACCCCGCAGTGCCCGCCGGACGTCTTCCACACGCTGCCCGAGCAGTTGGTGGGTGTCGGCCCGGACGACCTGCTGGACTTCACCACGCTCGACCCGGACGTACTCAACCCGGTGCTGCGCTACCAGACCGGCGACGCCGGCACGTTCACGGCGTGCCCCTGCGGCCGGCCGGACCCGGCGCTGCGCATCCTGGGCCGGCGCGACTCGGTGGTGCAGGTGCGCGGACTGGGCCTGCACGTGGACGACATCGTCGCGCGGGTCGAGGGGGAGCCGGGCGTGGCGCGTGCGCAGATCCTGATCACCGAGCGGCGGGGCCGAGTGGCGGCCGTCGAGGTGGCGCTGCTCACCGAGTCCGGCGCCGCACCCGATCTCGCCGACCGGCTCCGGCAGGAGCTGCTGTCCTCGACCTTCACGCTCAGCACGGCGTTCCTGCACGACCCCGAGTCCTTCCGGGTCCGCGTCGTGGACGCGCTGATCAGCAACGAGCGCACGGGCAAGACGGCCAACTTCGTCGTCCGGGAAGAACGGGACGGGCGATGAGGCTCCCGGCGTCGCTGGGCGGGGAGTTCAACCGGTTCTGGACCGGCCAGTCGGTGAGCCTCGTCGGCGACCGGATCACGGTGTTCGTCGTCCCCACCCTGATGATCTTCGCGTTGGACGCCACACCGCTCGAGGTCGGCGTCGTGGCGATGGCCCAGTACCTCGGCATCCCGCTGCTCGGGCCGATCACCGGGGTGCTGGTCGACCGGTGGGACAAACGCCGCACGATGATCACCTGCGATCTGGTGCGGCTGGCCGCCGTCCTGGCCATGCCCGTCCTGTACTGGCTGGACCTGCTGAGCACCCCGGTGGTCTTCGTCTGCGTGGCGCTGATCAGCAGCGCCACCATCTTCTTCAACGTCGGCTACCTCGTCGCCGTCCCCACCACCGTGGACTCCGACCGCCTGGTGGGGGCCTACTCCCGGCTGGAGGGGAGCAGGACGACCGCCGAGGTGGCCGGTCCGTCGATCGCCGCGGGCCTGTACCACCTGCTCGGGGTGGCCGCGCTGATCGTCGACGCCGCCAGCTATCTGGTCTCGGCCGCCTGCTTCCGCGCCATGCGCCCGTGGGGGACCAGGACCGTCCAGCAGGGCACCGTCTGGTCGCGCCTGTCCCTGGGCTTCCGGCTCAACTGGGCCGACCCGGTGCTGCGCCGGGTCGTGGTCGCCGCGGTGACCCTGAACTCGGGCGGCCCCGTCTTCGTCACGGTCCTGCCCGTGCTGGCGTACCAGGGCCTCGGCGTCTCGGTGGGCGCCTTCGGCACCGCGATGTCCCTCGCCGCCTGCGGCGCCGTCCTCGGTGCGCTCGTCGCACCGAGGATCGGCGAGCGGCTCGGCCTGGGCCGGACGATGGCCTGGTCGCTGCTGCTGCACTGCCTCGTCGGCCTCGGCGTCCTCGCCGCCCCCACCCTGCCGTCCGCGCTGGTCATCGGCGTCACCTTCGGCTGCTACGGGTTTTTCATGTCCTGCATCAACGTGTGCAGTGCTCCCATCCGGCAGTCCCGGATGAACGCCGAGAACCAGGGCGTCATGCACGCGGCGTTCCGCACCGCCACCTGGGGCGTGATTCCCCTGGCCGCCCTCGCCGGCGGCTCGGCCGTCACCCTGCTCACCGACGCCCTCGGCGTCCTGGACGCGGCCCGTACGGCCATGGTCGCCGGCACCCTGTTCGCGGCGCTCTCCTTCCTGGCGGCGGTCCGGATCCAACCGCTCCTGGACCGGGCGAAGGAGCCGCGGCTCGCGGAGGTCACCTCATGATCGTGCTGATCACCGGAACCTCGTCGGGCGTCGGACTGGCGACCGCGGTCACCGCGGCCCGCGCCGGCTGCACCGTGGTGGCGACGATGCGCGACACCAGCCGCTCCGCCGAACTGCGCGAAGCGGCCGACGACGCGGGCGTCACCCTCGACGTCCGCCGACTCGACGTCACCGACGGGCCGTCGATCGACGCCTGCCTGGCGGGTGTCCGGCAGGACTACGGCCGGCTGGACGCGCTCGTCAACAACGCCGGTGTCTCCAACTCCGATCCGACGATGGAGATGTCGACCATGGAGGCGCTGCGCGCCACCCTGGAGGTCGACTTCTTCGGGGTGATCGCGGTGAGCCGGGTCGCCATGCCGCTGCTGCGCGCCGCCGGGGGCCGGCTGCTCACCGTGGGCAGCGTGCACGGGATCGTCGGGCAGCCCTTCAACGAGGCCTATTCGGCCGCCAAGTTCGCCGTCGAGGGGTTCATGGAGGGCCTCGCACCGGTCGCGGCCGCCCACGGGGTCCGGGTGTCGCTCGTGGTGCCGGGCTTCGTGCGGGACACCCGGTTCGGCCGGTTCCCCGACATCAACCGCACCACCATCCAGGCCGCGTCCGGGCCCTACGCGCCGGACTTCGCCGCCTACCTCGACTGGGTGTGCGGCCCCGATCTGGAGGGAGCCGGCCAGTCCAAGTGGGAGGTGGCGCAGACCCTCGTACGGACGCTCACCGACCCCGACCCGCCGTTCCGGGTGCCGACCAGCGCCTGGGTCGCCGGCTATGTCAAACCCAAGCTCGCCGACCCGGACGGGGCCGCCGTCCAGACGCTGGCGCGGGGTTGGATCGGGGCGGGCGGATGAGCGCGCCGGCCCAGGGCCGTCGGACCGGCCCGACCGACCCCACGCGACCTGTGAGCGCGCCGGCTCAGGGCGGACGCACCACCGCGCCCGACCCCACCTGCCGCGCCCTCGGCATCGCGGTCGAGGCGGTCGGGCCCGGCCGGTCCCGGGCCCGGATGCTGATCACCCAGGACATGCTCAACGCCCACGGCACCGCCCACGGCGGCTACCTGTTCCTGCTCGCCGACGCCGCTTTCGCCTCCGCCAGCAACTCCCACGGCCCGCTCGCGGTGGCGCAGAGCGCGCAGATCACCTTCCTGCGCCCCGCGGAGGCAGGCGACGACCTCGTGGCCGAGGCGGTGGAGCGGGCCCGCGGCGGCCGGTACGGCGTCTACGACGTCACCGTGCGCGGCCCCGCCGACATGATCATCGCCGAGTTCCGGGGGCACGGCGTCATGCGCGCCGCCGCCCCGGGGAAGGAGAACAATGCCCGCTAAGCCCCTCCGGGACCTGGTCGACTTCGCCCGGCGCAACTCGCCGTACTACGCGGAGCTGTACCGGGACGTGCCCGCGGTCGTCGACGACCTCGCCCAGCTGCCGGTCATCGACCAGGCGGCCTACTGGGCCGCGAACACCTGGCCCGACAACCGGCTGCTCACCGGCCCGCTGACCGACGCCGGCGTCTACACCTCCGGCGGCACCACCGGCAGACCGAAGGTCTCCCCGTGGACGCGCACCGAGCACGCCGACTCCGTCACCGCGTTCGGCGCCGGCATGGTCAGGGCCGGCCTGAGGCCCGGACACCGGGTGGCGAACCTGTTCTTCGCCGGCCATCTGTACGGCGGATTCCTGTACATCGAGGGCGCCCTGCACCACGCGCCGGTGGAGAACGTCCGGCTGCCCGTGGCCGGGCACACACCGGACGAGGACGTCGCCGAGCTGATCGGGAACTTCGGCGTCCACGTGCTGGCCGGTACGCCGATGAAGCTCGCGGGCGTCGCCGACGCGGTGCTCGCGCAGGGCACCGCCGCGGGCTCGGTCGAACTGCTCCTGTTCGCCGGCGACCTGCTCTTCGACGATCTGCGGCCAAGGCTCACCAAGGCGTTCCCGGGCGCCGCGATCGCCTCGCTCGGCTACGCGACGGTGGACGCCGGCCTGGTCGGCGGCCCGGTTCCGGGCGACGACGTGCGCGTACACGAGGCGTTCGCGGACCGCACGGTGGTGGAGCTGCTCGACGAGGTGACCGGCGAACCCGTCACCGAACCCGGCGTACGCGGCCGGGTCGTCGTCACCAATCTCTTCCGCACCCTGATGCCGGTCATCCGCTACCCGGTCGGCGACCTGGCCGAGTGGGCCGATCCCGGCTGCCGCACGTTCCGGCTGGTCGGCCGGACCATCGAGGGCGCCCGCGTCGCGAACGTCGCGATGTCGTACGAGGAGGTCCGCGCCGCGCTCGTCGCGGCGGACGACGACCAGGTCATGTCGGGCATGCAGATGGTCGAACGGCGCTGGGACGGCAAGGACGGCCTCACCCTGCGCCTGGCCTGCACCGCCGATCCGCCGGCCGGGCTGACCCGGCGGCTGATCGAGGCCGTCCACGCGGCGCGCCCGCTCTACCCCGACGCCGTCGCCGACGGATTCATCCACCCGCTGGCCATCGAGTGGGTCCGGCCGGCGCACCTGGCCACCCATCCCCGTACCGGAAAGCTCGTCCAGGTCCTGGACGAACGCTGATCGAAGGAGTGATCCAGATGAGTACCAGCCGCTACAACTGGAACCGCACCCACCCCGGCCTCGTCAGCCTGCAGCACGCCATCGAGCCGGTCCGGCGCCAGGTCGTCACGCATCCGGTCTACCGCGCGCTGGACGACCTGCCGCGGGTGCGGACCTTCCAGGAGAACCACGTCTTCGCCGTCTGGGACTTCATGTCCCTGCTCACCTCACTCCAGCGCGCGCTCACCCGCGTCGAACTGCCCTGGGTCCCCAGCGGCCCCACCGCGAGCCGGCGCCTGATCAACGAGATCGTCCTGGTCGAGGAGAGCGACGAACTCGGCGACGGCTACATCAGCCACTTCGAGCTCTACCTCGACGGCATGACCGCCTCCGGCGCCGACACGTCCGTCGTGGAGGCGTTCCTGAAGCACCTGCGCGCGGGTGAGCCGGTGGCGGCCGCCGCCGAACTCGCCGACGTCCCCGGGCCTGCGGCCTCGTTCGCCGCGACCACCTGGCAGATCATCGAGACGGCCCCGATCCACTGCCAGGCGGCCGCGTTCGCCTTCGGCCGCGAGGACCTGATCCCGGAGATGTTCCAGCAGGTCGTCGGGATCCCCGACCCGGACGGGCTGCTTGGCACCTTCAAGGACTATCTGGCCCGCCACATCGAGGTCGACGGCGAGCAGCACACACCGATGGCCATGCAGATGCTCATCGACCTGTGCGGTGACGACCAGGCGAAGTGGGACGCGTGCGCGGTGACCGTACAGAGCGCGCTGGCGGCCCGGGTCGCCCTGTGGGACGGGATCCTGCGGGCGCTGTCATAAGTCGTCGATGCGGACCAGGTCGTCCTGAAGGGCACGGATGATCAGGGCGGCCTTGGTCGGCGCCTGCCGGCCGACGTTCGCGTACTTGATCCGGATGCGCTCGATGTAGCCGTTGACCGTGCGGACCGACAGCCCGAGCCGGTCGGCGACCATCTGCTTCGACCCGCACAGGAACCACTCGATGAGGACGTCGGTCTCGCGCACGGACAGCCGCGGACGGGCGAACGTCGGCGGGGTGTAGGGCAGGTCCGCGGCCGCCGCCTGGATGGCGGCCACGAGCCGGGCCCGGCCCTCCGCCTTGGGGACGTAGGCGAACGCGCCGATGTCCAGACAGGTGTGCGCGCACTCCCGCGCGTCGAGGGTGGTGTAGACGATCACCCGCCGCCCGTCGTCGACGAGGCGCCGCAGTTCGGCGAAGGCGGGCCCGGCGAGGCCGCGCTGCAGATCGCAGACGACGACCTGCGCCTCGCGGCCGGCCCCGGCGAAGGCGACCCGCGGCTCCGCTCCGGACGCGACGACACTGATCCCGGCCCGGATGCACCAGGCCCTGACCCCTGCGATGACGGCCGGCTGGTCGTCGATGACCACTGCGGTGACGGGCACCGGGCGGACGGCCCGGTCTCCGCGGAGCGCGAGTGAGATGGTCACGTTTCCCCTTTCAGCGTAGGGATTGCGGCCCGCAGTTTCTTCCCACCACCACCGGCGCACCACCGTTCCGGCGAGTTGTCATGACCGCTACGCAAAGGGGATCCCGATGGATGCGCTTACCCGGGGGTGTTGACGGCCGTGCGACGCTCTACGGCGCCCTGACGGAGACGTGCCGGGCGGGTTTCCGACCGACAAGGACGCGTTCGGCCTCGGCCTGGTCTTTGACTTACGAACAAGGGCCGTGACGGTGATGTCACAGCCCTCTTCATGTGCGTATGGAAAGTGCTCGAGGTCAGACACGCTCCTTACGCACATGCCCCTGCTGCCTGGCCGGCTGAAACTCCGGTAGCCGACGCCGCGCCGCGGTCTCAGACTGCCCTGAATCGACTGTCGGACTTGGTGACGGAGGCGTCGGCAGGCGGTTCACTGCGCCGACTCGTCGAAAGTCCGGCCGCCGAGTCCGAGTGCGCACGCGGCGCCGAGCGCGCAGACCACGGCCGTGACCCGGAAGATGTCGCTGTACTCCGTGTGCAGCGCCACGTCCAGCGCATGCTGGTAGGCCGGCCACGCCTTGTCGAAGTCGGCCGTGCCCGGGACCGGCATGTCGAGGTCAGCCGTCAGCGTGTGAAAGCGGTGCAGCCCCCATGCCGACAGCGCCGCCACGCCGACCAGCATGCCGATGGTCCGGGAGAGCACCACCGCGGCCGAGGCCACCGTGTGCTGGCTGGGCTCCGTCGAGTCCAGTACCGCCCCCGCCACCGGCGCGATCGCCAGGCCCAGGCCCAGGCCCGCGATCACGAGGTCGGTCTGCGCCAGCGGAAGCGGGCCGACATGCGCGTCCAGCGCCCGCAAGGGCCAGGCCGCGATCAGGAAGTAGCCCCCGGCTGCCACCGCCATGCCGACGGCGGCCACGGCGGCATGCCCCAGCCGACGCCCTGCCAGACCTCCGATGACGGCACCCACCGGCAGCGCTGCCAGGAACCACATCAGCAGCAGCGCGCCGCCCACCGAGCTCTTGCCCAGCAGCGACTGCGCCACCAACTGCCCGTCCACCAGCGTGACCAGCAGCGCCACGCCGGCGCAGAAGCTCGTCGCCATCGCCGCGGCGAAGGGACGCCGCCGCATCCGCCGGGTGTCGATCAGGCGCGTCTGACTGCGGCGCTCCCACAGCACGAAGGCCGCCAGCGCCACCGCGCTGCCGAGCAGCAGGGGCAACCCCCAGCGCGGCAGCACCGACTTCTGCGGGTCCTGGTTGTCCAGGGCCGCCACCAGCAGCGCCAGCGCCACCGCCAGCAGACCGCCGCCGACCAGGTCCGCGCGTACGCGGGCGGCCCCTGCGGCAGCGGCGCTCCCGGCCGGCGCGTCCTGCTCAGCAGTCGCCGCGGCGGGCACCGTGAACTCGATGACGACCGCCGCGACCAGCACGATCGGGACGTTGACCCAGAACACCCCGCGCCAGCCCGCAAGCGCCGCTACGCCGGCCCCGTACAGCGGGCCGAGCACGCTCCCGAGTTCCTGCGCGGCGCCCACCGAACCGAGCGCCACGGGCCTTGCCCGGCCCTCGAACAGACGCCCGGCCAGCGCGAGCGAAACGGGAAGCAGCGCACCTGCCGCCACGCCCTGCGCCAGCCTCCCCGCGACCAGCAACGGCAGGCTGTGCGCACTCGCGGTGAGCGCCGAGGCGGCCGCGAAGACGACGAGGCACCACTGGAGCACCCGCCGCGGCCCGAACCGGTCCGCGGTGTGCCCCAGCAGCGGCATGGCAGCGACATAGCCCAGCAGGTACGCGGTGACGATCCCCGTGGCCCGCTCCAGATGGTTGAGCGGGATGCCCAGGTCATTGGTGATCGAGTTGAGCAGGGTGACGATGACGTACGCGTCCAGCGACCCGAGCAGCGCGACCACACCGGTGACACCGAGGACAGCGTGCCGCCCGGTGAGCGCCCTCCTGGCGTCGACGGCGCTCACGGGGGCGGGGCGGTGATCGTGACCGGTGCGTCGAAATCGGAGAACGACGCCGTCACCGATCCGCTGCCTCCCGCTGCCGTCCGCACCGGGAACGCGACCCGCACGAGCTGCGACGACGACACCGTCAGCCACAGATCGCCCTGCTCGTTCTCCGAGGCTCCGGGCACCAGTGTCGCCAGCACCGGCTGCGCCAGCAGCGCCTTGATGTGGTAGACCGACTGCCCGTCCAGAGTCTCCCGGTCCACCGTCCGGGCACCCGTCGCGGTCTGCAGCAGTTTCACGACGCCCTTGTCCGGGTCCAGGATCGCCTCGGGGTTGTAGACCGCGGTGGCGACCTGCAGCGGGACCTTGCTGTAGCCGCCGGTCGCGCCCTTGACGTAGGCCGTGGAGCCCACGATGACGAAGTCGATCTCCACGAGGGCGCCGCTCTGCGACACGGACGCCGTGCCCTGCGCGTTCCCGGCACGGGTCAGCTGGCCGGTGGCCTTGCGTACGGCCAGACCCGTGATCTGACCGCTCGTGTTGATCGAGAACCGCATCGACTGCACCGCGGTCATCGCCGTCGCACCGCTACTCAGCAACTGCGCGGCTGCCGGAAGGTTGGTGGCCTCCTTGCTGCCGCTGCCGCCACTGGAGCAGCCGGCGAGCGGGAGCGCGAGTACGGCCATGACGGCCGCTAGTGCCCGGGGAGTTCGCATAGTCGGATGCTAGACGTCGCTCGGCGTCAGCGGCAGCGGTTCCAGGGCACAACAGGCCCTCGGCTGACGTGGCATCACTTGACAGTCAAACCACGCCAAAGTAACTCTCGCGCCAGCGGGCCGGATATGGGTTCCGAGGGAGCTCGCCACACGGTCGCGACGTCGAGGCCGAGGCTCAGGCGCCGGCGAGCCGTGTCCGGGCGGAAAACCCGATTCGACACCCGGATGCCCACCGCCCGTCCCGCGGGAGGGATCCCTAGGGCCCAGTCGGATGATCCACGATGGGAGGTATGGCAGCTGCCCCCGCGGGCCGGCGTTATGCCCGGCCGTACGCCACCCCCGACAGCCTGGCCGCGCTGGCCGGCCCGGTTTCCGGCGCGCTGCGCATGCCGCGGCACCTGGACTGATCGGGACACGCCGAGTACGACCTCGACGCGCCGGGCCGCGTCGTGGATCTGTATCGCACCGTCATCGTGGAGGCGATAGCCCCCAAGGACCTGCATGCGTATCTGGACGCCGCGACCCTGCGCCGGCTGTGGGGGTAACTGTGGCTGCCCGCCCCGGTGCGCGAGGCATGGGAGGGCCGCTTCCCCGGAGCTGGCCCAGATTCGCCGCCTGGCCCAAGCCGCCTGACCGCGCGCCGCCATGGAGCCACGCCACCGCCGGATCACCGAGGTCGCCTGCAAGACATCGGATTCGATGAGACGGCGCTGGGCGTACGGCAGTCCGTCGCCGACTGCCGCCCGGCGCTGCGCGCCGACCAGCGGCGCACGCGCACTCTCACGATGATCCTCGACTGACACGGCCAGTAGGGCAACATCATGGCGACCACCCGCCCCCACTCCGACATCGCTCCCCTGCAGCCGATCCCGGCCCTTTTCCGGTGGATCGGCCCGGGCCGCAAGCCGACCCAGACCGGCCGGATCGCCCTGACGGACGCCCGAATCCTGATCGCCCACCTGGACACCGGCGACAAGATGGACGAACGCATCGGCGACCGGATGTTCAGGACCAAGTCCAGCGAAGAGCTGCCCCGCCTGAACCTTCTCGTGGAGTGGTTCAAGGCCGCCCGGCTGCTGCGGGTCACGCAGGCCGCCTGGTGCCGGTGAAGAAGAACGCCCGCCTCACCCGCGCCCTGAACGACGCGCACGTCCCCTGCCCGTCCGCCGCCGACCCCGACCGCAACCCGCACCGCTCCGGCACCGCCTGGACGCTCACCGCGGTCAGCGCCATCCTGGCCAACCCCCGCTGACGTGCGCGATCTGCGGACGCCGGATGGAATCCTGCTGGGTCTTTCAGCGCCCCGCCTACCGCTGCCGCCACGGCCACTCCAGCGCCACCCCACGCCCCACCGACGGCCCCCGCAACGCCTACCTGCGCGAGGACCACGCACTGCCCCACCTGCCGGCCCTGCTACTGCGCCTGCAGGTGCCCCGACACCTCCGGGCAGCGACGCGCTCGCGCCCGCCGATCGCCTCCGCGCGCTGGACATCAACCTGATCTACGACCCTGCCGACCAGACCCTCACCTCCGAAACCCGGACCCGAGAAAGGATTCGCCTCAACTGACCCGCCCACCACCTGCGCACCTACCGAGGGTGGAAAGCAGAAACACCCGCCCCGACCACAGGTCAGAAACGGGTGCCGCTCCAGACTGCCCGGAAACCAGACAGCCTGGGGAAAATACGTGTCCGAGGTCAGACACTCGCGAAACGCACATTCCAGTCATGCGCGGTGAAATTACTTTGCCACAGTAGGTCGGCATCTGGATAGGCCCGCGCCCTTGGCGGGTTCCGCTCGCTCCGTAAAGGCGTCAGCTTGGGCAGCGCGCGAGGCCGTCCCCGGCCGCGGCGGATTACTCAGGTTGAATCCGTGGTGTCCGGTGGGTCGATCAGGCCCGTGAGGTCCAGGCCGGTGGGTGGCAGACAGCCGGTGACCAGATGAGGCTGGTACTGGATCTTCTTCAGCTTCCGCTTGATGACCTGGGTCAGGTGCACCAGATCGGCCGCGGCGAAGGCGGATAGTGCCCGCTTGAGCAGGCTCCAGATGCCCTCCAGCGGGTTGATCTCCGGCGCGTACGGCGGCAGGTGGAAGATGGCCAGCCAGTCCCGGTGTTCCGCCTCGAAGTCGAAGAGCTCCTGCTGCAGGTGCACGGAGAGGTTGTCCCAGACCCACACCACGGGGGTGCCGAGCTGCAGGTGCACCGTCCGGATGAAGTCCCGGTAGTCGCTCCAGGCGAACGTCTTCACCTCGCCCTTGCGCCGGTGGTAGCCGTGCAGCTTGAAGAACAGCCGCGGACGCTGCCCGGGTTTGAAACACACCGCGCCCGCGATGTTGACCCGGCCTCCGCGTCGGCCGGCCACCCGCACGACGGGTCTGGCCCCGCGCGGAGCCCAGGTCCGCCCCCGCGGCGGGATCAGCGACTGGCCGCACTCGTCCGCGAAGCAGACGTGGGCGCCCAGGTCGTGCGCGGTACTTTTACCCGGGGCCACACCTCGGCCTTCCACACCTCGATCGCCGCCTCGTCGCGCTCCAGCGCCCGCCGGACGGGCACCTGGCAGCTCCAGCCGTGCCGCTTGAGCAGCCGCCATACCCCCTGCAGGGTGTAGCCGACGTGGAACAGCCGGCCGATCAGCAGCTTGACCCGCTTGAGGGTCCAGCCCTGATGCTCATCATCGAAGCCGTGCGCCAGCGGCCCGCGCCGAAGCTCGGCCTCCAGCCGCTGCCATTGCTGCGGCAACAGCTTCTCCACCGACGGCGGTCCTGCCGGGGCCAACGCGGCCGTCCCGCCCTGCCGCCAGGCAGCCCGCCACCGGCGCACCGACCGGTCCGTCACCCGTAGGTCCACCGCGATCTGCGAGGTACCCGCGCCGGCCTCGAACCGCTTGGCCGCCTCCAAACGCACCGCTTCCCGCCGGCCCTGCTCGGCCAGCGTCAGCCCGCCTCCTTGCGCATACCGCATGCAGCGGTCGTACCGCAGGGATCAAGCCCCGTCACGACCCACCGGACATCGCGGATTCAACCTGAGTACTCACCAGACTGCGACTCCGGCGATGGACCGAACATTCCAGCGAATGGATCGGGCTCGCCGGTGTCCGGGGTGAATCCTGCCGCCATCAACCGCTGGGCTACCCGCACATGGACAAATCGATGCGTTCCGTTCGCACCTACCCGATGCGCGAAGTCATTCTGGAGTAGCCGCACGAGGAACTTTGCGAGATCCGGTTCATGGAATTCCCATCGGAGATCGCCGCGCTTCCACACTGCAACCGGCCACTGATTGGGATCCGCCTCGCCAGTGAGCCAGCAATAGATGCTGCCAGCCGGGGTAATCCGAGCGCGGGTCGAGGATGCCCAGCCGTGGGGGCCTCTGTTCAAGGTCGAGCGGGTGTGCTATTCCGTGGAGTGACCACGTCGAGGTTACCGATGGGTACGCTCGGTCTCGTGAGTGCAGTGGCCAGAAGGCCCGCACTTCCGGGGGACGTCACCCCCCGCCCAGCAGCGGCTGCAGGAAGCGGCTAGGGGTTCCGTGCCAGAAGATGGCCAAGGAGTCACGCGACCGGGTGGCCGCCACGAACAGCAGAGAGCGGGCTCGCTGGATTTCGCGCCGGTAGCGCAGGGCGTCTGTGCGTTTGAGCCGGAGTACAGCGTCGCGGGGTACCAGGCCTTCGGTGACTCCAGCGATGATCATGCGCTGGTATTCGAGGCCCTTGAAGCGGAACATCGTGCCGATGTGCACACCCTCATCGCCCCGCGGGCCGTCCGGTCCGATCTCCACGGCGCTGATGCCCGACTGCGCCAGTGAGTAGGCGACCTCCTGGGCCATCGTGTTCGTCGGCACGCAGATCGCGATCTGCTCGAGCGGGATGTCCTCCCATGCGGCGATCAGCTCGGCGATGGCCGCGCGCTCGGACTCCCAGTCGGCGCTGGGGTGGAGTTCCGGCCGAGCCCCGCTGAGCACCGACCGGTAGCCTGCGAGATTCTCGTCGCTGCCGTCGAGGTCGTCGAACGACTCTCCGCTGAGCACCTCCAGTGCGGAGCCGAGAATCTGCCGCGTCGTACGGTAGCTGAGCGTCAACTTGGCCGAACGGCCGCGGATGTTGATGCCGAGGCTGCCGAGCGTCACCTGGTTGTTGTAGATGCGCTGATGGGTGTCGCCGACGAGGAAGATGTCGTTGCGGTCTTGAGGGGTCATGGCGCGCAGCATCTTCCAGTGGCCGGGGCGCAGGTCCTGTGCCTCGTCCACGACGATGTGCCGGTACCGATGGCGCAGCCAGCCCGCCGAGCCGCCCATCAGGTGGATGTTGTCGAGCCCCCCGGCCTCCTCGCGCTGCCGCTCGATCTGCTGGATCCGTCGTTCCCGTTCCAGCTCGAGCCGGGCGGCTCGCTCGGCCACCTGTGCCCAGGTCTGCCGGCCGAGGCGGTCTAGCCGCTGGGTGAACGCCTCGGACAGCTGCCAGATCTCTGCCCGCTCAGGCCGGGTGACGTTGCGGCCGCGTCCGGCCCGGCGGGCTCGGAAGTAGTCGGTACGGGACGCCACGGCCTGGCCGAGGATCACCTGGGTCCATTCGTCATGCAGGAACTCCGCGTCCCAGCCCGTCCCGCCGCGTTCGTCGAGCATGGACCGCCACTCGCGCAGCGCCTGGTTGTCATCGATCGTCTGCTTGCTGCTTCCGGGCTCGGCCTCCCGTACCACGCGCAGGGCCAGCTGATCGACGTGGCTGATGTCCACCCGGGCGAGCAGCTCCTCGCCACCGAGTTCGACGAGCCGCGCCCGCAGGTCGGCGGCCAGGTTCTTGTTGTAAGTGGTCAGCAGGACCGGCTTGTTGCGTCCTGGCGGGAGCTGCTGGACCAGGTGCTTGACGCGGTGCAGGGCGACGATGGTCTTGCCGGTACCGGGGCCGCCGCCCACCCGTGCCGGTCCTGAATAGTCACGCGCCACCAGCTTGGCCTGGGTGGGGTGCAGGAAGACCTTCCAGCGGCCGAAGTTTCCGCCCTCCAGCGCATCGCGCAACGCCTCGTCAGTGGTGGTGACCACGGTGGCCGGGCGTTCCACCGCCGCCTGGAAGTCTTCGGTGTCCACCGGGTCCGGTGCGGCGACCGGAGCCGTCACCTGTTCCAGAACTTCCTCGTGAGACTTGCCGTCGAACAGCGAGAGCAGGACTTCGCCGGTCAGTTGAGGCGCGTACTCGATGAGGCCGAGGAGCTGTTCCTCGGTGGTGAGGGTGCGGACCACGGGTACCAGGGGCGCGGCCACGCCGAGGTCGGTGAGCTGGTCGTTCGTGAAGTGGGCGAACAACGGCTGGGGCTGGGCCGGCGGCGCCGGCGCGGGAGTCGGCTGCGGGGGAGCGGACCGCCGCAGCATGCTCTCTTCGACGACCTGCAGGTCGACGTACTCGATTCCGCCGGTGATCTGGTTGATGCCGTAGGCGAGCCGGTCGAGGTTCTCGTAGACCTCCTTGCGGTGCTTGACGGAGACGATCAGCCAGTCATCGTCGGCGAGACGAAGGAGCAGGGCGCGGTACTCGTCGTTGATCCGGGCGCACCAGAGCCGGTTGTCGCCCTTCAACTGCTTCAGCTGCAGGCCCGTGGCCCGCGGGTTCGCCTTGAACTTGTGCTGGAAGTCGTACAGGGCGCCCTTGACCGTGCGGGGGAGCTTGAGGACTTCCTTGTCCGCCTTGTCGAGCAGACGCAGCGTCACACTCGTCGTGTTCATCGGTGGTGCTCCCCGTGGGTCGGGCCGTTCTTCTGCTGGTTGTGTCGGGTGCTGGGCGCCGTGAGGCGATCCGCTAGTTCCTGGATCGTCCAGGACCGTGCGGGTCTGACGTCCCAGCCTGCTGCGGCGAAGGCCGTGTCGCGGTCCTCGGCCTCGAAGTCGGGCTCGGCGCAAGTGGTCCGGTGCGGCAGTACGACCGCGATCTTCGCGGTGGGCCAGGCGAGTTCGGCCATCCAGCCGTGGGCGTCCAGTTCGAAGCCGTCGACCGGCACGGGCACGCCCAGTGCGGCCAGGCCGGCCGCCAAGTGCTGCAGGTCGGGGTCGTCGGGGTCGAGGTACTCACGGACTGCGGCCCAGTTCTCGCTTGTCCCCGAGGCCGCCGCACCGGCCGGTACGGGCTCAGTCGGCTCCGTCCGCACCGGCTGCGCCGACTCGGCGACGGCGTAGGCGGTCGGCTCCTCGGCAGCGGCCTCCGCCCGGTCGGGCACGAGCTCCACCCGCCTGGAGGCGAGCCATCCGGAGCCGCCGGTGACGGCCAGCTCCTCAACGGCGAACCCGGGCAGCATGCCAGTGGTCAGCTGGGCGCTGTCACCGCCGCCCCGCTCGAGGAACTGCAGGAGGTTGTTCCAGTACAGCCAGGCCCGCCAGCGCTTCCTGTGCCGCGCTTCGTCCGCGACGGCGGCCGCACTGTCGTCGAGGAGGGTCAGCGCCGTCCACGCCGGCGGCTTGCGCCGGCCGTCCGCCACCGCCACGAGCCTGCAACCGGAGTCGTCCGCCACCGCGAGCAGCTGCAGCGGTCCCCCTGCGCCGGCGGGTCGGGCGCCCCGCAGCGCCGCGTCGATCTGAGCGCCCACCGCCTCGGGCGGCAGAGCGGCCTTGTGCCCCTGCACGCCCGTCAGGCCGGCCGCCGCCGCCTCCGCACGCGCCCCCCACAGGTCGGCGTCGGGCGAGCGCAGATAGGCCAACAACATGTCGGCCGGATTGATCCACACCGATTCGGCCAGTTCACCCGGCAGCCTCCCGCCGACCTTCGAGTAGTAGCCGCGCGCCTGTGCCTGGGCGCGCTCCCCGTAGGGCCGCCAGACGGGATGGGCCGGGCCGGAGGCGGCGAATCCGGTGTCGCGTACGCGGGTGCGCCACTCCTTGACGTCGAAATAGGTCAGCTGGAAGACCCGCAGCCCGTTCGCGCGCAGCCGGGCGCGCTTGCGTGCGTCGTCGGTGAGGCGGTTGTGCCGTTCGCTCGCGTGGAACTCGTATCCGTCGAGGTAGAGGGCGACACGGGGCCCCGGTGCATCGAGGCGTTCGAAGAGGACGTCTGGGCGGGTACCGTCCAGGACGCGCTGTTGCGAGACCCGCCAGCTCAGAGTCTTGCCGTCGGTCCCGGTGAGGCGCAGGTCCAGTGAGTAGGTTCCGGCCGCGGTCGTGTAGGCGTCCGCGCTCGCCTTGGCGTCCGGCTGCTGCACCCACTCCTTGAGAGTGTCGATGAACATGACCTCGAGATCGCTCTCGGCCTGCTGTTCCAGCGGAATCTGGTGCGTCGAGACGAGCGGCGAGCACTTCCAGGCCTCCCCGCCCTTCCCGAGCAGCTCGTCGAGCATCTGCCGGACCTCGTTGCGGCTGACCTTGTCGTAGTCGGCGGCCGGTACGCGGCGCAGCAGACAGCGGTGGCAGCCGTCGAGGCCCTTCTCGATGCAGGGACAGCCCTCGATGACCTCGCGTGCCTTGAGCAGCACCTCGCGAAAGCCGTCTGCCGAGGCGAGCCGGTGCAGGTAGCCGGTGCCGCCGGGGAGCCTGTCGTACACGACGAGGAAGCGGCGGGGCCAGTCGGCGTGGCCTCCGTCCGGCATGGATGCCGCGGCGATGTCGATGTGGTCGGGGTCGCCGCCGTAGCGCGCGGCGATGCCGACGAACAGGGTGGCGGTGAAGGACGCGAGCCGCTCCTTGGCGCGTGCGACGGACGCCGGAAGGAGGATGCGTACGGCCTCTGTCGTCAACTCGTGCGCCAGCAGCAGCGGTACGTCCTGACCCCCGCCCTGGTTGTCGTCGCCCGTGACGCGGGTCTTGCGGCGCGGGCACCACAGGAGGTGGTGGGCGCTGGCCCTGGTGCTGGCGGCGAGCGACTCGGTCAGTGCGTCGTGCGGACGGTCGGCCACCGGCTGACCCTCGGCGGTGGCGCCGCCGCAGCTCGTACACACGTGGAAGGGGTTGAGCCGTACGTCATCCCCGGCGATGGGTACGGTGCTGCTGCCGTCCTGCCGGTCGAGTCCGAGGTTGAGGGTGCGGATGACGGCCCGCCGGGTGAAGTCCACACCGAAGACCGCCGTGTCGTGCCGCCACGAGCCGGGGACCAGGTGCACAGGGTCGATGTCGACGGTGGTGAGCATGGCGTACCGCCTGCGCTCCCGCTCGTCGCGGTCGTCCCGTACCCGCGCGTCGTCGCGCTTGTCACGGGCGATGACCCGCCTCGGTTCGAGTACGTGCTGTACGCAGCCGGCGTCCGCGATCTCCCGCCCACCGCAGCGCGGGCACGGCGAGGCGTCTGCCTGCGCGTTCTCTGTCCGCACGTAGCCGCAGCCAGGGCACAGGCGCCACACCGACCAGGCGCGGCGCTCAGGGCTGCCGATGTCGAGGGCGCGTACGAGATGTCTGTAGCCGTTGACGTAGAAGCTGTTGCCGGGGGCGAGTTCGGCGAGGGCGAGCTTCCGGGAGCGTTCGTAGTCGCGCACCTCGCTGCGGTACGTCTTCCTGGCGCCCTCGACGGCCGATTCTCCGGGCTCCTCCGTCCAGTACAGGGTCGCTTCCAGCTGGGTGGTCGTGTCGGCGAGGCTGTAGTTGGGGAGCAGGCCCAGATCGACGAGAGCGCCATGGGCGCTGGTCTGGCTCAGCTCACGCAGTAGATCGCCCGTGGAGCGGCGCTCCGCGAGCAGCTCCCGGTACTCCCTGTCCTGTTCGGGGTCGCTGCGTACGAGGCCGTCCATGGCGACGTCGATGGCGGCGATGCGACGACGCAGCTCCTCACGCCGCCCCGTCCAGCTCTCCTCCGCCTCCTGCAGGGCACGGGCGATACCGCCGGTCGCATAGGCCCTCAGTTCGGCCGTCGCGTGCTCGGTGACCGAGGAGCCGTCGGCTCCGACGGCCGGGAAGAGCGCAAGGAAGTCCTCGACGAGCGCCGCGCCGCGGCTGAGTGCCGCATCGGACAGGTCCTGGCACCAACCCGAGGTTCCGAACAGCGCCGAAACCAGGCGCGGTACGGGCTGCAGCCGCTCGCCGTCCGCCGTGGTGAGCGCGGAGCGCGCCGCCAGGTCGAGGAGGTGCGCGGTGTACTGGCGGCGGAGGATCTCGACGGCGGACAGGTAGCAGCCCGGCGGCACGATATCCCCGGCGATCATTTCGCGCGGCTCGTCCAGGTAGTACAGATCGCGGGCGCGACGGCCGCCGAAGGCGACCACCAGCGCGTTGCCCGTCCTGCGGCCCGCTCGTCCGGCGCGCTGGACGTAGTTCGCCGGCCCCTTCGGCAGGGAGCCGAGCAGGACGGCCGACAGATCGCCGATGTCGATGCCGAGTTCAAGGGTGGGGGTGCAGGACAGGACGTTCGGGTCGGTGTAGTGGGTGCCGTCGCGGAACGTCCGCTCGACGCGTTCGCGCTGCGGCCGGGTGAGCATGCCGGTGTGCTCGGCCGTGACCACCCGGAAGGTGCTGCCGGTGCGGTAGAGCCGCCGGTAGTAGTCGCCCCGGTAGTCACGCAGCCCGGAACTGCCGAACGAATCGATGACCGACACCTCGGCGTCGGACGGGCGCAGCGTCCCGGCGCAGCGGTAACGCGGGCAGGGGTGCCCGTACCAGCGGGTCTTGCGCTCCGGCGGCACCACCTGCTGCCAGCCGCAGTCCGCGCACGCCACGAAGGCCTTGTTGACCACCGCGTCGTCGAGCAGCCGGACCTCGATGTGGCCGGGCTGCAGTCCGTACACCTTGGTCGCACGGTCCTGGGCCGTGCGTACGGCCAGGACGTGCTCGTCGGCGAGCGCCGGCAGCAGCCGCCGCAGGTATTCGGTGGCCCCCGCGGCGTCGAGGCCGAGGCAGCGCCGGGTCCAGTCCTGGTACCAGCCGAGACGACCCGTCGCGGTGTCGAAAGTCGACCTGTCCTTCTGTCCGTCGAGGAGGAAGCGGGGCGGTGCCACGCCGTCCGGGAAGGCGGGCATGCCGTCCGGCCGGCCGCCCCAGATCCTGAACCGGGTGACTCCGCCGTCCCTCATCCAGGGATCGAGCCACCGGTGCCGTACACCGCCGCGCATCCGCAGCCGCTCCAGCAGTCCGCGCACATAGGCGAGATACCGCTCGGGTGTCGGCAGCGAGTCCGCCACGACCAGCTGTCCCGGCAGCGCCAGGTGCACGTCCCGGGCGAGCTCCGTCACCCGGTCCGGGGCCTCGATGGCGACCTCGGCTGCCGCCGTCCGGGTCAGCTCCAACGTGCGCCCGAGACGCGAACGCAGCCCGAACTCCATCACGGCGGCAAACGCCAGCCGCTCTCCGATCAGCTTCCAGGTGCGGGCGTCCCCGGTGCCGCGTCCCGACAGCAGGCGGTCCACGCCGGGCTCGTCGTGCAGATCCGGCGGTACCACCGCGGCCAGCGTCGAGCCGTCGTCGACCGAGTCGAGGATGTTGCCGATGAGTTCGTTGAGCGGGAGTGGCGCCCCCGAGTCCTCGAGGTTGTGCGCGATGAGTGAGCGGAGCGAGAACTTGTACGAGGCGTTCGCCACATATCCGGCCCGGTGGGCGGCGTCCTGAGTCGAGTCGTTGAAGAGGAGCGTCTTGCGCTCCTCCGGCACCAGGGCGATCTCGCCGCCCGTGAAGAGCTGGGTGACCGTGGCCGACGCCAGGGCGGCCAGCGACGTACCGAGGAAGCGGATTCCGTTGTCCGTGCTGCAGGCCGGGCAGCGGTCGTCGACGGCCGCCTTGTCCGCCGTCTTCTTGTCGAGGATCGCGAGAGCGAAGCAGGCGTCCTGCAACTCCCCGTCGTCGCCGGCGACCGGCATCCGGTAGGTGCCCTGTGCGCCGTCGAGCACCACGACGGACATCGGGTCGATCGCGCCGGGGGCACTCTTGCGGCCGCTGAGCGCGTCGAGGGCGGCCTGCTTCTCCGCCTCGGTCGCGGCGATGAAATACCGGATCCGCCGCTTGTCCCGGCCCACTCCGGCCCGCCACACCTTGTCCTGGGCCATGGCCAGTGCCTGCGGATCGGCCTCGGGAGAGAGCGCGGCCCATCCGGAGCGCCCGCAGTGGCGGCAGTAGACCGAAGGCAGGTGCACCGCGGCCGGTCTTATGGCTGTGTCCGTCCCGGGTACGGCCTGGGCACGCCGCGCGCTGCCGGCAGGCCAACCGGCCGAGGACTGCTCCCCGTTCTCGTCCGTGGTGGGCGCCGCGGCGAGCGCCGCCCGTCGGGCAGCCGTGCGATCGTCCTCGTACCAGCGGAACTCGGGGCTCTGCCCCACTCCGCGCAGTACCCGCGTCACCGGCCGCACCCACAGGTGCGCCTCGATGTGGAGCAGTGGGCGGGGGCGCTTCTCATCCGACTCCGGATCCCGGGCGGCTGAGAGGAGTGCCACGAAGCGCGCAAGGGCCTGCAGCACCAGCCGCGGATTCTCCCGGGCGGTACGCCCCCACGCGTATCCGAACCGGCCCATCCGGTCTCGCAGCTCCCATTCCCCGTGCGGCTCGCCGTCGAGGAGGGAGAGCACGCCGTGGGTGAAGTCATGCCGCTTGAGGAGCCGGCCGATCTGAAAGGCGTCAAGACCGCGCCGCCCCAGCAGCCGCTCCGCGAGCCCGTCGAGGTCCAGTGCGTCCGGCTGGGCTTCCACCCCCGGACCCCCGGACGCCTCGATGACCTCCTTCGGCGTGGGCGGCTCCGGCAGCTCGTAGTCCACCTCGCCGGTGAACTGGCCCGCGGTCAGCCGCTCCTCACCCACGACGGACTCCGCGGCGAACGGCATGCCGAAGACCTGAGCCGCCACCTCCAGGATCTCGCCGCCGCCGGTCGGTCCTTCACCGAGAGTCGCCGAGGTCGCCACGGGGCAGATCGATCCGAGGGGCCGCCCGGGTTCGCTGCGCCCGGTCGCCGAGGCCAGCCGGCGCAGGAGCATCGCGACGTCCGTGCCCTGCGCCCCGTCATAGGTGTGGAACTCGTCGAGGACGACGTACGCGATCTCGGCGCCCTCCCACAGCGCATGGTCCTCGCCGCGCTGCAGCAGCAGGTCGAGCATCTTGTAGTTCGTGACCAGAACGTCGGGCGGGGACTGACGCATCGCTTCGCGCCGCGTCAGCACGCGCCGGAAGTCGGTGTCGGGGCGGTCACCGATGTACAGGCCCGCGGTGACCTGTGCCAGCTCGGGCTGGGCCAGATAGTCGCCGATACGCCCCGCCTGGTCGGTGGCGAGTGCGTTCATCGGGTAGAGCAGCACCGCCTTGACCCCGCGGTGCCCGCGCGCCTTCGCACGCCGGCAGTGGTCCAGCACGGGCACGAGGAAAGACTCCGTCTTGCCGGACCCCGTCCCGGTGGTGATCAGCGTCGGCCGGGCGGCCCCGCGCAGGGTGCTCAGCCGTTCCCACGCCTTGGCCTGATGCCGGTACGGAGGGAACGGCGGCGTCCACTCCAGGTACTGCTGCCATCCGTCTGCGGCGGGGTGGAACGGCGTCCGGATCCGCATGAAGGGACCGCGGAAGATGCCGGTATCCGGGTCCCCGAGGAACCTCTCCAGAGCGCGACGCGCGGGGTCGTCGGTGAGGGCGTAGGTCGTCGTGAGGTACTGGGTCAGACTGCCACGCACCTGCGCGGCGGCCAGCGTGGGCCTCACTTCGGTCTCCCTGGTGCCGGGGATGGGCTGAGCTCTGTCAACCGTATATCCCCGCGCGAATCCCGTCCCCCGGTTCGATCACCGTGGCGCTGCGCGGACCGTCCCCAGGTCAGGACTCGCGGTCGCTGCCCGGCTTCGGTCCTACGAAGGCGAGCCGGAAGGCCATCCGCTCGGGCACCAGGCGGAAGTACAGGCGCCCCTTGCCTGGTGTCATGCGTCCGTGCCAGGAGAAGACCTCCTCCAGCCCGTCCGACGCGGGGTCGGCGAACGTGCACAGGTGGCGTCGGCTCTGCGACTCCGGGGTGATGTGGGGGTTCTGCCAGTCTGGCTCGGGCGAACGGTCGAGGTCCCAGTGGTCGGCGGCGGTCGACTGGAGTTCGGCGAGGAGCCCGCGGACCGGCCGGAACCACTTCACGTCGAGGCCCAGCAGGTCGCGGTCGAAACGGGGCAGCCGTTCCAGAGCCGGGAAGAACTCGTCCCAGGCCGCGAGGAGCTCCGACGGGTTGGTGAGGGCGGTCAGTCCGGTGCTGCGCGCCCACGGCTCGTGTTCGTCGGCCTCGGCAGGGCTGGAGCAGTGGCGGACCCGGTCCTTGTGATACTCGATGTCGTCCTCACCGAGGCGCTCGATGTCGACGTCGAGCCATGAGGTCGCCCACTTCGGGGATACCGGGAGACTGAGGGCGAGACCGTCCATGAGATGGGCGGCGCCGATGCCCTTGGCGGGCGTGCCGTCGTGGAAGTACTCGATCCCTGAGGGTTCGTGTCCGGCTTCCTCGAGTACGGGGTCGAAGGGCGACCGCCGGTTGCGGAGGGCGAGGAGGTAGCGGTGCCGGTCGCGGTTGCGGGGTGAGGCGTGGATCCACTGCTCGTAGACGTACCCGCGGGCAAGTTCGGTGCCGGGCAGCGGGCTCTGCGTCGTTAAGGACAGGCTCTGCCAGGAGCTGAGGTGCCTGAGCGTGTCCACGAAGGTCGCCATTGCCTCGTCGACACGTCTCGGGCCGGCGTCCGAGGCACAGGACAACTCGTTCAGGAACAGCGACAGCGGCACTACGCCCCCCAAGAGCGTCTTCAGATCGGCAGGTCGGTCCCGCGGCGGAGCGGGCGTGTTCGCGGGTCAGTCGAGGAGCTGCTCCAGGGAGTTCTCCCACTCGTCGAAGAAGCCCTTCGGCCAGTCGCCGAGCATGCCGTCGGGGCCCATTGCGGGGCTGACGACCTCGGCGGTCTGCCCGTTGCGCCGGAAGAAGTGCACGGCGGTGGAGGCGGCGGGGATCCGGCCGTCCTTGACGGCGATACGCAGACCGTTGAGCACGTGGTCGGAGTGCGTCTCCATGACAACCTGGGCGCCTGCCGATACGGCGGCGACCGCGAGGTAGGCGAGCCAGGTCTGGCCCTGGGGATGGAGGTGGGCCTCCGGGTTCTCCAGCAGGATCAGCGAGCCGGGTTGGGCTGACACGCAGGCGACGACAATGGGCAGCGCGTACGTGAGGCCGAAGCCGACGTTGGTCGGGCGGTAGCGGTTGGAGGCGGAGACCCCGGAGCCGAAGCCGTAGCTGAGGCGGACGGTGTCGGTGCCTCGGATGTCGTCGGCGGCGACGTTGACGCCGGGACACAGCCGCTGCATCCAGTAGTCCGTCGCCTCGAGGAGCGAGGTGGAGGACCCCTCAGGAAGCCGCAGCGACATGGCGGTGACCCGGTCGTCCTGATGGGCGCGCAGGAAGTTGACGGTGTGCTCGCCCCGGGCGCCGAGGAAGCTGCGGCGGACGGCAGCGTCGTGCGAGCGGGGGTAGCTGACGTCGGGGACGATGCGGTCGGCTTTGAGGTACTGGAATCCCTGGCCGAAGAGGGAGGGCAGGTCGCGGGTCGCCCAGGACGCGGGACCTCCGGGGCCTGCGAGGAGGCTGAGGAGGTCGTCCTCGCGGCCGTACCTGGCACGCCAGGCATAGGGGATGTTGCCCTTGACGACCGCCAGCGTGATGTCCGGGTCGTCCTCGGTGTACGCCTCGTGCCGCACGTCCTGGCCGGTGCCGAGCTTGACAAGGTCGCCGTTGAGCAGCAGGCCACCGGAGTCGTCCGCCTCGTCCAGCAGGCCCGCCTCGTGCGACTGCCGCAGCAGGGCCAGGGACTGGAGCACCGTGCTCTTGCCGGAGGAGTTGAGCCCGGTGAGGAGGGTGAAGGGCGCGAGGCCGATGTCCTGGCGGGCGAACGCCTTGAAGTTGGTGATGCTGATGCGCTCAAGCATCCTTCAGCACCTCCTGGAACATCTCGTCCAGCATACGGAAGCGGAGTTTGACCTTGCCGGCGTCGCCGGTGCCGGCGGACACGGCGTTGAAGAAGTCGGAGTTCTCCATCAGGCGCAGGAATCCCTCCTCCACCTGGGCGTTCCGTGAGGAGAGGGTGCGGACCTGGTCCTTCGAATACCGCGACAGCGTGACCGACTGCGACTCGAAGAGGGCCTTGTTGACGGGGCTGCGGCGGGTGTAGTCGCGGAACCGCTTCCTGAAGGCGTGCTGGCCGAACACGGCGGCACTCGCGTACATCGCGCCCCTGAAGGTCGCCCAGAGCTCGCCGAGCTCGTCGTCCGACCGGCGGTTGAGGCTGTGCATGGCTTCGCGCAGAAACCCGTCGAAGTCCTGCCCTGTGTAGTCATCCGGTGAGGTGAGGGAGAAGGCGAGGAAACGCAGACACATCTCCCGGTCGGACATGCGCTCCGCCGACACGCTCTGCGCGGTGGCCATCTGGAAGGCGTCCGAGCGGGCCAGAGCCGCGAGGAAGTGACGGGCCTCGCCCGGGATGAGCGCGTGTCGAAGTTCCTGGCGGGTGAGGGGACGGCCGCCCGTGTTGATGCGGGCGAAGATGTTGAACTTGACCTCCTCCGGCGTCCCGCGCCGGATGAGGAGGACCACCAACTCCGTCTCTTCTATGCGGGTTTGGAGGCGTCCCGGGAGGTCGTCGAACGTGTAGCCGTTGTATTCGGCGAGGTACTCCAGGCCGGTGAGGCGAAGCGGCTCGGCGTCGATCGTCTCCGGCGCCACGAACCGGGCGATCGTCGAGAGCCGCTGGACGCCGTCGACGACGGCCCAGGTGTCGTCGTCGCTCTCCGCGGCGTAGAGGGTGGGCAGGGTGATGCGCAGGAGCAGCGACTCAATGAGTCGACTCTGCGCCTTCTGCGTCCAGATCCCGGCGCGGCGCTGGAAGTCCGGGGCGAGGTCGATGGTGTTGCGCCGGATCCTGTTGAGGAGGAGCGCGACCGTGGGGTTGCGGGTCTGGACCTCGATCAGGTCGGGGTCGAAGGGGCTGTCGATCCGCTCGCCGAGGTCCTCGGTCTCCACGTCAGTGCTGAAGCCGGCGTCGTCCAGTTCAACGCTGATCTTCGCTTGGCGGTTGGGCACTGAGACGTCGAAGAGGCCTTCAGGCATGGGGAGGGGTGGTTGCCTCTCTGCGTCGTCGCGGGCGGTCATGATCCGTCGTCCTTGGTGTGCATGGTAGCCAGGGCGGGGGCGTCGGCGGGTGGCGATTGCGCGGATCGCGCGGGGGGTGTCCATAGGCCGGCGGCGATCTCGGAATCGAGGCGGGCTTGGAAGGTGGCGTGGGCGGCACGCATTTCTGCTTCGCGGTCGGCTTTGTAGAAGGGGGCGGTGTAGCCGGTGGGGGGTGGGGTCGTTTCGAGGGCGGCGAGGTGGTCGAGCAGGTCGGCGTAGTCCTGCTTGGACTGGCCGTGGCCGAAGTAGTTGGGGTTGGCTGCGATCTTTCGGCCGTCGGCGTCGAAGTAGGTCTTGGCCTCGTAGTCGGCCAGGATGGCGTAGCGGGACTTGAAGATCGCGGCCAGCTGGTCGGCGGTGATGCCGAGGCAGACGGCGACAAGGGCGTCCAGCTCGACCATGGCGGCGCGGCGTTCGTGCTCGGTGCGGAGTGGGGTGTTGTAAGTCCAAGTCGCCTTGAGGCCAGCAGCGAGGGGCTTCAGGGCGGGCCAGGTGGGGTTGGCCCAGTCCTCGTAGCCTGCCCAGCGGGGGTCGAAGAGGTCTTCCCAGAGGGGGGTGTAGTGACTCGTGATGGCGTTCAGCCGGAGGGTTCGGAGGAGGAGAGGAGAGGCCAGTGGGTGGGCTGGATCCGGGGCGGGCATTTTGCGGGCCTCGGCAACCTGGAGATCGGATCGGCCGGTGATGCGAAGGAAGTAGTCCAGCGGGAGGGAGGCCCAGAAGCCCGCCGTGAGGCAGGTGAGGCGGTCGTCGGGCAGCGCCAAGGACTGGACGGTATGGACGTGGGCGGGGCCCGGGGGGATAAGAGCAGCATGCAAGCAACGACTACTGTCAAACGGGATCATGCGACGCCACACCAGACGGAAATACTCTGTCGACCGGCGATCGCCCCAAAGGTCTTGGGCAGATTTGTAGGTAGCCTCTGACGTTGCGCGGGTGTAGTTGGTAACTGGGGTGAAGTCGTGAGGCAACGCGGTTGGGGCGATGAGTTGCCAGTCGCGGTTGCTGCGGCAGGGGATGCGCGGCTGTTTGGCGAACGGTTGGCCTGCGGCGAAGTGAGGTCCTTGGAGGACGACGTCGGCGATGTTGGCGGAGGGCTGGTTGACCCAATGGATCAGGCCGATTTTCTTGGCATCGGTTTCAAGGAGTCCGATGGTGATTCTCGGCCCATATGTGCCGAGGCGATGCGGATAGGCAGCGAATGCCTCGATGGCATCCTGCTCGCGGGCGAGAACCGGGTGCAACAGTGGAGCGTGAGATGGGGGACCAGGTGCCTCGGTCAGCGCATGCCAGCTCGCCAACCGATCCGCGTTGACGTGAATCACACGGTTGCGGTGCGGGCGGATGTCCCACAAGCCGTTGTGTTTGATGCCGGGGATCTCCCCTGCGCCGTCATGTGTTAGGGAGTCAGGCAGGACCTCGGCGTCACGCAGTTCGCTGAGATGCAGGAAGTTGGGTTCCTGTGGCGCCCCGTAGATATGCATTCCGAACTCTTGAGACCAGTTCAGGTCGTCGAAGGCCCAGCGGGACGAGTTCACGAAGTGTCCGTGTACCCGGAGGTGGCGATAAGCGTCGGCGCGAATGGCGCCCTCGCGCACTCCACTGAAGTGGGTGTCCGGATGGATGAGCCCAGCGATTCCTCGCGGGGTAGCACTTTGTCGCCAGACCTGCGCCATGAACGCTCTGTATAGATCGCCACGGGTTCCGGCCAGGAGTGGATATACTGCTCGACTGCTCAACATGGTTCGGATTCCCGTGTTGGCAGTCAATTCGATAAGTACATATTCGGGACCGTCGAGGCTTCCTGTCAGCAGCTCCTCCTTACGTAGCCTCCAATCTGCGGCCCCGGGCTTTTCTGCCAACATGAACCATGGCTCTAGCTCTGCAAGGACTGCGCCTTCCTGCCAATCCGGACGAACCCATGGCGGATTCCCCAACTGCAAGTCATAGCCGCCCTCCGCGAAAACCCCGGCGTATTCCAACTCCCAGTGAAAGAAGCCCTGCTGTTCCGCAACATCCCCCGCCACCGCCACCCACGGATACCGACTCTCTAGCCAGTACGACCGATCCATCCCCATCCAGTCCGGCAGCTCGTCCTCGTACGCCTCCAGCTCGTCCAGCGTGTCGAACGACGTCACCAGCGACCCCGCCGGCACATCCTGCGTGCCCAGCAGCGACTCCGCGAAGTCCAGCCAGTCGTCCAGGTCCGCCAGGGGGATGACGGACCGGCGTTCGCCCTTGATCTCCTCCTTGCGGCGGCCCACCCGGCGCTTCTCGACATCGCCGCGCTTGACCTCCCTCACCGTCACGTTCCCGAGGAGGTCGACCTCCTCGTACGTGCGGATCACATCGGAAGCGGATACGGAGGCCGTCGCCGAGGTGGCCTCCGACGTGCCCGAGGCCTGTACCGCCTCCGCCCCCCGCCCGTACACCGCAGCCGACCCATCGAGCAGCGCAGCTTCCTGAACCGGCCAGAACCACAGCGCACACCACGCGTCCATGACCGTCTTCAGCCGCCAGTACGGCGTATCCACCGCCTCCAGATCCGCCAGGACCTTCTCCCGAGGCACAGCCTCCCGCGGCGCCCGGAGCCAGCCCTCCTCCGCCCCCCACACCTCGATCTGCCGCGAGATCTCCCGCTCCGAGATCTCAAGGCGGCGTACCACCAGCCCCCACAGGTACTCCGCCCTCCGCGCCAGCCCCTGAAGCCGCGCCGTCTGCCTGGCGTTAGGCGACTTCGTGATCGCCTTCCGCCACGCACCCAGCGCCTTCGCCGCCTCCGGCGCCAGCGCCTTCGCCTCCTTCTCGGCGGCGACCGCCCCCCACTCCTTCGCCGGAAGCAGGAAGTGGTGGACGGAACCAGACGGCAGCTCAGCCCCCGCGACCGCCTCTGCCAGCGGGAAGCGCTCAGGCGTGGTCCCCAGCCATCCACCCTTCTTCAGGCGTTCCGCCGCGTACACCTCCCGCCGTCCGCCGATCAGCGAGTTGCCCCGCCGCAGATGCAGTCCGAACCACGGCGCCTCCATCCCCGGATGCATCGTGTTCAGCCACAGCGACACCTCCGCCAGCTCCACCGCCGTCTCGTTCAGGTCCACGCCGTACGAGTTGTGCAGCGCGATATACGCCTTCGCCTTCTGCAGCTCGATCGCGTACGACTCCGTGTCGATCGGCGTCCCCAGCTCCTCCTGCCTGCGTCGCAGATACTCCGCCGCCACCTGGTTGATCGCCTCGTTCAGGAACGCGCCCGACCCGAGCGCCGGCTCGCAGATCTTCCAGTCCAGCAGCTCCCGGGCCGGGGTCACCGTTCCGTCCTGGTCGAGGCGGTGCTGCAGCGCCAACTGGACCGTGACCTTCGTCAACGACTCCGGCGTGTAGTACGAGGCCGACGTCTGGCGGTCGCGGCCCGACAGGCGGTACACGAACGAACCGGGGCGGTACCGGACCCGAACGTCCGCGCCCGTGTCCTCGTCCCGCCGGTGCACGAACACGCCGTCCGCGTACTCGTCCGCCTTCGACGCCGGGACCAGCCACGACCCGTCCTTCGGGTCCCCGCCCTTCGCGACCTCGTACAGCTCCTCGCCCGCGACGAAGCCCGAGTACGACATCAGGCCCTCGTACACCGCCCCCAGCTGGTTGATGCCGAGCTGGGCGTACGAGATGAAGCCTCCGCGCTCGCCCTTCTTGCCCCGCGTGAGCATGAGCAGGCGCAGGACCTTGTAGAGGGTCGCGTTGCGCAGGCGGGTGTCCAGGTACTGGGTCCCGTCCGTCGCGTCCTCGTCGACCCGCGGGTCGGGGATGGAGGTGCGGCCGATCAGGCGGATGGACTCCGGCTCGAACAGCTTGGAGTGCAGAGGCTCGAAGCGAAGGCCGATGTCCTCCGACTCACCCTCGACATCCGCCGCCTCTCCGTGCGTCCGACGCGGACGGTACCCCTCCTGGACCTTCCGGAAGAGCAGGTCCAGCGACTCGTACAGATAGAACCCCTCGCGCGCCTTCTCGCCAACCAGGTCACGCTCGGCGACCAGCTCCCCCAGCCGACCCAGGCCGTATCCCTGGTGGTACTCGGGATAGTCCGACGGCAGAATCCCCAGCTCCGGACGCGCCTCCGCGTACAGCAGGAACAGGATCCGGTACAGGTACCGCAGCGACTCGCGCGTCAGCTCACGCGAAAGCTCCGGCAGTTCCGCCACATCCTCCAGCCGTACGCCCTCTTGCGACCGGACCCGGTCCAGGACCTCGTTCGAGATGAGCTCCACGCTCAGCCGCAAGCCGTCCCGCAGGTCGCTCGACACCCCCACGGCGTGCTTCGTGGACTTGTCCACCAGCGAGGCGAGAGGGTTCTCGCCGCCCTCCTCGGGTGTGCGCAGCGAGTCCGCGCCGAACAGCGCGGCCACCGTGTCCAGTTCGCCGCCCGCCTTGGTATCGTTGCGCTCCAGCGCGGCGTCCAGGGAGGCCGCCAGGTAGCGGCCCTCACCCCAGACCGCGCGGTCCGCGAGCACCACGACGCCGCCGACCAGCAGCAGGACATAACGCGGGGCGTCCTCCGAGGCGAACAGGAACGACGCCAGCTTCGAGCCCGTCAGCACCCGCGACGACGCATCCAGCTGTACGGGGTGCAGGAGGCGGCCGGCGCCGTCCGGGTCCAGGGCCGCGTCCGGCTCCGCCGCCCAGCCGCAGTCCAGGGCCACCAGGCCGGGCTCGCAGTGCGCGACCACGACCTCGTACTCGTGGTCCGCTCGCGTCACCGTCAGCGTCGCCGGCTTCGCGTCGTAGCCGAGTGCCCGCAGCACCGAGGCGTTCAGTGCGGTCGCCTGCTCGCGCCACTCCGGGCGGTCGTAGGTCGCGGAGTCGTCGGTGTCCCCGGCTGAGGCGCCCTCCCCGCCGCCGTCCACCGCCGCTTCCGCGAAGAACGCCCGAGCCTTGAAGTACGCGCGCCGCAGCTCCCGCAGGCCCGCCCGCGGAGTTACGGGCAGTGCGTCCGGCTCGCGCTCACCAGATGACGCCGAAGACGCTTCCTCCCGTTCCTTCCACTGCCCGAGCAGCCCCGACTTGAGGTCCTTGGGGAAGACCTCGGCCAGATAGTGCGCGGAGAAGTAGTCGCCGCGGTTGACCAGTGAGTCGTACGTCATGGCTGGGTGAACCTCGTCTGCGTGGCGCGTAGCTGCGTACGGGCGTAGGCGCTTGGCGAAATCGTGTCAGGCGGCGGAGTCGAGGACGGCCAGGACCCGCAGGAGCGGACGGCCTGTCGTCAGGAGGGAGTCGGCCAGTTCGGTCAGGCGGTCCTTGGACTGGCCGCCCGCCAGCGTCGGCTGCTCCCACTTGCCGAGGCGGTGCTTGTACGCCTCGATCGGCGCGTGCAGGGCGTCGTCCCACTCGGTGCGGTGCTGCTCGAGGAACCGGCCCGCGGTATCCAGGGCGCCGCGGATGCCGGCCGCAAGCGCGTCCAGGTCATGGCGCGCCCGCGGATTCGCCATGGTCGGGCCGACTCCCGCACGGCGCAGCACCTCCACCATGTCCTCCGGCTCGTCCTGCGCATCGCTCACGGCCATCCACTTCACTACGGTCGGGCGGCCGACGCCGTTGGAGTAGATGCCCTGGATCAGGTACGTGGGTGCCACGACATCCGCCGTGATCACGGGTGCTTCCTGGCGGCCCAGGCGGACGAGGACCTTGTCCGTCAGCCACTCCACCACCGGATGGAGGTCGGTGAGGAGGGAGATCTCCGGCCAGCTCGACGCCGACGAGTCGCGGGCGCGGGAGAGCGACAGGTCGGCGAGTTTGCGGTTCAGGGTCACCAGCAGGCGTTCGCTCAGCCGCTGCTCGCGTCGGTAGTCGGGTGGCAGCGCCTTCATGCGGTGCAGCAGATCCGCCGGCGGGCGGAAGGAGATCAGCCCCGTCTCCGCGTCCCGGTCCATGTCCAGCTGACGCTGGGCGTCGGGGAAGGTCTCGCGGAGCGCCTCGTCGAGGAACTCGCGGGTGCCGCTGAAGAGGCGGGGGACGTCGGCGGGTGCCGGGACGCTGCCCGGGCCGTCCTGCGCCGTGTCGTCGCCCACCGCGCCGAAGAAGTCCGCGAGGAAGTCCTCCCCGCCGTCCGCATCCGAGGAGTCGGCCGAAGCCCCCGAGGCCTCGAGTGACTCGTCGACCGTACGGCCCCGCAGCAGGTCCTTGATCAGCGACTTCTCCTCGGCCTCCGCCCGGTACAGACCCGATACAGCCTCTGCTGTGCCGAGGGAGCGGTGGGCTTCGTCCTCGCGCTCGAGGAGCCGTTCCGCGACCGTGCGGTCGTCCCTCGCACCGGGAACCCCGCTGGTGAGGATCAGCGCCTGGAACTGCGGCTGGTAGGCCTGTCCGTAGCGGTCGATGCGGCCGTTGCGCTGCTCGATACGGATCAGGGACCACGGGACGTCGTAATGGACGAGCTGATGGCACTGCCGGTGCAGGTTGACGCCCTCGGAGGCCACATCGCCCGTGAACAGGATCCGTACCGGCGTGTCCGCGAGGCCGAAGTCCTCCACGCACTGCATCTGCTGTTCATCGGAGAGGCCGCCGTGCATGACCCGGGCGGCCTGCTTCAGCGCCGCCCCCTTGAAGCCGAGTGCGGCTGGCACGGTCTCGCGCAGCCACTCCAGGGTCTGTACCCGCTCGGAGAAGACCACGACCCGCTGCTCACTCCGCGGGCCGACGCCGATCGCCTTCAGTCGGCCGACCAGGGAGGCGAACTTCGCCGAGTCCGCCTCCGTCATCTCGTCCGTCAGCTCGTCCAGCCGGCGCAGCGCGGCCAGCTCGGCGGCGGTCGCCGCCGGCTCGTCCTTCTTCACCAGCGTCTTGGTGCGCGCAGCGACCGTCGCCCGCAGGGCCACATGCGAGGAGAGGAAGGATTTCAGAAGGGTGTACGGGAAGAGGGGGACATCGCTGACCGACGTGCCGGTGTCGGACGGCAGCCACACCTGCGCCAGCTCCTCGAAGACCCGCTCCTCGGCCGGGGTGGCCGGGCAGTGCACGGGGTCGCTCGGGCCGCGGTCCGCCCACTGGCCCTTCATCTGGTCGCGGACCTCGGCGCTGACCTTCGTACGGCGGATGAAGAGGTGTTCGATGTCCGAGGCCGCGTAGCGCTCAGGGTCCGGGATCGCCGCCGGGTCGAGGAGGCTGATCAGCTCGGCGAAGGAACGGGCGTCTCCGTTGTGCGGGGTCGCCGAGGCCAGGATCAGTGCGTCGGTCTGCGGTGCGAGGACACGGGCGAGCTGATTGCGCAGCGAACCGCGGTTGATGAGGTTGTGGGACTCGTCGATGACGACCGCGTCCCACTTGATGCGCTCCAGGTGGTGCTTGTACTGGTCCGTGTTCTTGAGCGTGTCGATCGAGACGATGACTCGTTTGAAGTACGTGAACGGGTTGCGGCCCGCGGGGATTTCGCGCTGCACCTTCTCGATGCCCGCTGAGTCCAGGCGGATCAGGGGGATCGCGAAACGGGTCCACAGCTCGTGCTGGAACTGCTCCAGCACATGCTGGGGCGTGACGACGAGGATCCGCTCGCCGCGGCCGCGCCGGATCAGCTCCGCGAGGGTCAGACCGATCTCGAGGGTCTTGCCGAGGCCGACCACGTCCGCGATCAGCATGCGGGGCTGCAGGTTCCGTCCGGAGAGGGCGAGTTGGGCCGGCCGCTGCTGGTAGGGGAGCGCGTCGAGGAGGAAGCTGTCTGCCAGGGCGAGGCCGCGTTCCGACTGTGGGAGCGGAGTCTTGCGCAGCACCGCTTCGAGGAAGAGGCGGCTGCGGCGGAAGTTCGGGGAGTCGTCGGCGATCAACTTCGTGCGCCGCGGATCCATCAGCTCCACGTCGTCGAGCTCGGTGAAGAACACCGCTTCCTGATCGCGTACGAACTCGCCGATACCGACGGCTTCGATACGGTCCCCGTCGTTGGCGCTGCGCGTGACGTTGCGTACGAGCCACTCCTCGTCCCGCACCACGATCTGCGCGCCCGGCGGGTACTGGGCTGCCGCCTCGTCGGACGCGGTGGCCCGGGTGTCGGCCTTGACGGTCACGCGGGGTACCTCCTGGGTCCTGAATCGCTGCTGTTCTGCTGTCGGTGCACGCTGTCGGTGCCTGCTGTCGGCCGGTGGAGCCTCAGAATGCCGCGCGCTGGGCGTAAACCTCGCGCAGCTGCTGGGCCACCCTGCGGGCCTGCGGGGAGTGGCGTACGGCGGGCCTGCCGGCGGGCGCGGGTGTGCGCTGCGGGCGGTCCGGGGGGCGGTCCTGCGGTGCGGGCTCGGTGCGGAGCGTCGGGGTGTAGGGGGCGGGGGCGGGCGCCGGCAGTGGGACGGTCGGTGCGGTGGCGGGGTGGTCCGCGGGAAGCGGGACGGTCGGCGCGGTCGCGGGGTTCCCGGCCGGGACGGTCGGCAGCTCGGCCGGGGAGAGCGGGGGCGCCGGTGCCGGGTTCTCCTCGGCCGGACCGGTCGGCGTTCCCTGCGCCGCCGTCTGCGCCGTGAGCCGGCGCCGCGCCTGGGCCACCGTCAGGCCCTGCCCTTCGATGACGCCCCGGCAGGCCGCCACCATCTGGGGCAGCGTCGGCCGGTCGGCGGGGGCGTGCCGCAGCATCGAGGTGAGCAGGGGGACGAGCTCAGCGGGGGCGTCGGAGAGGTTCGGCTCCTTGGAGTCGTCGGTGAGCTGGTGAAAGAGCACGTGGATGTTGTCGGCGGCGAAGGGGTAGTGGCCGGTCGCCGCGAAGAGGAGGCATGCGCCCAGCGCGTACACGTCCACCGGACCCCCGAGCGGCTTGACGTTGTTCGCCTGCTCAGGGGCCATGCAAGCGGGCGTGCCCATCACCGTGTGCGGGGCCGTGAGTGAGGCGCTCGACTCGGTGAAGACCGCAAGGCCGAAGTCGATGATCTTCGGCCCGTTCGGCCCGAGGAGGATGTTGGCCGGCTTCAGGTCGCGGTGGAGCAGCCCCTGCTTGTGCACCCCGATGAGCGCCTCGGCGAGCGTCGCGCCCAGCGATGCAGCCAGCGGGAGTGGGAGCGGGCCGTGGGTGTGGATGTGCTTGCGCAGATCCGGCCCGTCGACGTACTCCGTGGCCAGCCATGGGCGCTCGGCCTCCGGGTCCGCGTCCAGGAAGGCGGCGATGCGCGGACCCCAGATCGTCTTGAGGACCTCGGTCTCCTGCGCGAAACGCCTGCGGGTCTCGGTGTCGACCAGCGTCGGTTTGATGACCTTGACAGCCGCCGGCTCGCCACCCGGCGACTCGCCGAGGTAGACCTGCCCCATGCCGCCGTGGCCGATCCGGCCAAGCAGCTCGAATCCGCCGAGCTCGGTGGGATCCTCGGGGCTCAGCGGCGCCACGTTCACGTGAGTGGTGTCCCTTCGGCCAGGTCAGTCGATATGCGCGCTCGTCCCCAAAGGTAGTCCACCGCACGGCTGGGCGTCCTTGGTGCGCTGCGACCTGGCCTCGTGGCCGGTGAGGGGCGAGTGTGGCCGGCCAAGCCAGCCGCCACCTCATCCACCTCATCCACGCCAGCCGGCCGGATTCCGCCTGCCCCGCCCCGCCCGAATCAAGACCGGGCGCCCCCGCCCGCCCCGCGCCCGGCCGGTGTCGCCCGCACCTGCGGCGGCCTGCGCTGTGCGCCCTGCAGGACTTCGCCGACTTGCTGGATGCCGCCCGCGTCCAGCTCGGCGGGAACATCGTGCTGGTGTGGGACAATGCCACCCAGCACGTGGATGCGCGAGCTTCTGGTGGCCGCGAGCGGTGGCTGACGGTCTTCCGACTCCCGCCGTACGCACCGGACCTCAACCCAGCCGTAGGGATCTGGGCGCACCTGAAGAACGACCTGGGCCACCTCGCCGCCTGCACCATCGACACCCTCGCCGACCTGGCCCGCACCCGGCTGAAGACGATGCAATACCGACCCGACCTGCTCGACGGCTTCATCGCCGAGACCGGCCTCACCCTGACCCGGGAGTGTCTGGATCTTGGGTCTTCCAAGATTTTCGTAGGCGTTGATCGTTCTGGTGATCGGTCGTGGTGATCTGCTTGTTCCTGGCAGGCTGGCGGTGTGTGTCGTTGTGGTTAAGGAACTGCTGCCGCAGCTGGCGGGCTTACGGATCCGTGGGGTGGACGCGAGCGGTGGGGTGCTGCGGATCACAGCGCTGACCGGGGAGGGCGAGTCCCGCTTGTGTCCGGGGTGCGGGCAGGCGTCGGAGTGGACGCACTCGCGGTATGTGCGCCGGGTCGCGGACGAGGCGGTGGGCGGACGGCCGGTGGTGATCGAGCTGTCGGTGCGTCGGTTGTACTGCGAGAACCCGGCCTGCCCGAAGGTGACCTTCGTGGAGCAGGTGGACGGGTTGACGGAGCGCTATCAGCGACGGACGCCGATGTTGCGCCGGGTGGTCGAGGCGGTCGCGGTGGCGTTGGCCGGCTCGGCGGGCTCCCGGCTGCTGGCCGTGCTGCACCAGGTGCTGGCCGGGGCGACGGTGCTGAACTGCCTGATGCGGATCGCGCTGCCCGAGCGCCGCACTCCGCGGGTGGCCGGGATCGACGAGTTCGCCCTGCTCAAGGGGCACCGCTACGCCGTCATCATCACCAACGCGGCCACCGGCGAGGCGATCGAGGTGCTGTGTGACCGGCGGGCCCCGGCGGTGACCGCCTGGCTGCGGGACCGTCCGGCGATCCGGGTGATCTGCCGGGACGGCTCCGGCTCCTTCGCCCAGGCGATTGCGGACGCCGACCCTACGATCGTGCAGGTCATGGACCGGTGGCACCTCTGGCACGGCCTCATCGAAGCGGCGGTGAAGGAGGTGGGTGCCCACGCCTCGTGCTGGGGGAAGTTCGGCCCGCCACTGCGCGAGGGCAAGCGGGCGGCCACCACACGGGAGCGATGGCAGCAGATCCACCAGCTCCTCGACGCCGGGGTGAGCACCATGGAGTACGCCCGCCGGCTCGGTCTGGGCCTGAACACCGTCAAACGCTATGCCCGCCTCAGCGAGCCGGACCGTCTCGTGCGCGCCCCGACCTACCGTCCCGGCCTGGTGGATCCCTACCGCGACCACCTGCGCGCCCGCCGCGCGGCGGATCCGTCGGTGGCCACCACCCGCCTGCTCGCCGAGATCCGCGCCATGGGCTACCCCGGCAGCGCCAACCTCCTGGTCCGCTACATCAACTCCGGCCGCGTCGAGGCCGACCACGCCAGCTTGTCCCCACGCCGCGTCACCCGGCTGCTGGCCACCCGCCCCGATCACCTGGACGCCGTCCAGCACACCCTGCTCGGGCAACTTGCCGGCGCCTGCCAGGAGATGAAGGACCTTGCCGCTCAGGTCCGCGCCTTCGCGATCCTGCTCAACCCGCGAGCAGGCAACGATCTGCTCCTGACCGACTGGATCACCGACACCCGTGCCGCTGACCTGCCTTTCCTGCACTCCTTCGCCAACGGCCTGGAGCGCGACCGCGCCGCCGTCGACGCCGCGCTCACCCTGCCCTGGCACAACGGCCGCACCGAGGGCGTCAACAACAAAATCAAGCTCCTGAAGCGGCAGACTTACGGACGCGCCAGACACGCCCTTCTCCGCCAGCGCATCCTGCTCAGCTGAAACCGTCAGACCAAGCCGATCAACACCTACGAAAATCTTGGAAGACCCAAATCTAGGACAGTCCCCGGCCTGGGCGCTTGGGCTCGATCCGGCTGGTCTACAGTCCGAAGCGGCTTCCCTGGCCCGGCTCGCAGAGCTCTCCCGAGGACCGGTCGCTGCGGCCTGCCTCGTAGTCGGGTACGAGGGCGATCCGCTCGACCCCTTGTTCGGCACCGCCTCCGCCCAACCCGGTCGTGTCCCTTCTCGTGGTGTAGGGGATCAATCCTCGGTGGTGGCGGGTAGGGCTGCGGTGTCCGTGGTGGTGTAGACCGCGGCCATGCTCTC